>JACIYW010000080.1 GCA_014359745.1 Paracoccaceae bacterium
AAGGAGAGCAGCAAGGCCTCGCTCCGCGCGAAGTTCAAAAAAGCAGCTTGGAATCAAGACTATCTCCTCAAACTCCTCGCCCTGTTCTGAAATGCGATTACCCTGATGTTCATCAAGGTCATCTGAACCGGCAATCAACCGCTGCGCCACCTCAGGAGCACGGGCATCGGTCGCTCTCCGCTCTCCGCTCTGCGGCCTCCGCATCTGCCCGCCGGGCGGCTTCTGCGGCTTCGGCTTCGCGCTGGGCTTCCGCCTCTGCCTCTCGCCGCGCCACCTCTTGTGCGAAGTCTTCCGGTCGAAGCTCCCGCAACTCTTCCAACCATCGCGTTTCGTTCACAGGGGCAAGCTCGGCCAGATAGGCATTGGGATCGGTCTGCCTTAACTCGGCCCAGCGGGTTTGTCGCTGCTCCTCTTGTGAGGCGATCAGTGCCATAAACCCGGCGATAACGAGTATCGATGCGCCATTGATGCGCCCACGAAGCCTTGGCATGCCACGGCCCGTAAATACTGCGAAAAGCCCTAGTAGGCAAAACGCCAGCGCAACAACCAAGGCGGAGAAGGGCGATAAAACCAGAATCACGGTTAGGACGACAAACAGCATCACCAGCTCGACTACAGCAATCAAAAATCGCATTATTTGTGAAGTCACAATGGCACCTGTCACATTCTCTAGGTGCTTCAAACTCAGCATATCCAGACTCCGGTGACAATGAAAATGAGACTCATAGTCTGTAGATCAATAAGCTGCATATCCGCGCTATGCCCGCATGGATATCAAAGCGGTCGTGGGCAGAAACGTGAAGCAGCACCGGGAGGCCAAGGGTCTCTCGAAGGAACAGCTTGCGTTTGAGGCCGACCTGCACCGCACCTATGTCAGTGGCGTTGAGCGCGGCATACGAAACCCAACAGTTCTCATCGTTGCGAAGCTCGCGAACGCGCTGGGCATCGAGCCGTCGAAGCTATTGGAATTAAATGATTAGCTTGAAGGGGTGGTGCCGCACAAGGGATTCGAACCCCTGACCTCCGCATTACGAATGCGATGCTCTACCAGCTGAGCTAGTGCGGCCTTCTTCTCTGTCGCGGCCCTACTATGGCCCTACTGGTTACACTTCGCCGCTTGTAAGCGACTGGTTTTACAAGTCATTCACGGGCGGACCCGCTACTTACGAATGACGTGCTCTACCAGCTGAGCTACAGCGGCCTTTCTGGTCGGGCCGCCGTCTGGCCGCCCGCCGGGGCCGATCGGGCATTGCCCGCCGTTCCCGGTTGCGCGCGTCTAGCAAGGTGGCGGCGGGCGTGCAAGGGGGTAAACCGGCGCGGGCAGGGCAATCGCTTTTGGATTCAAGCTGCGGCCCGGATGAGGTCGAGGATGAAGTTGTCGTTCCAGCCTGCGCGTTTGAGCTTTCCGCGCATTGATCCCTTCGATGGCTCGCTTCTGGCGAGGTTGAGTGCGATGCGCCTGAGGATGGCGAGGTTTTCGGGCCCGTTTCCTGTCCGGTTGCGTGCCCTGTCCTCGTTCATGGCGACATCGAGCACCCAGTGGAGGCTGTTTTCGATGGCCCAGTGCGCGCGGGCTACAGCCAGCAATCGCTCGGGGCCAAGCGGCAGGCTGGAGATGTAGTGGCCCGTCGCCGTCGTCTTGTTGCCGCCGGTCTCGCGGGTGGCGGTGATGGTGGCGATGGCTGCGATTCCCGGCCAGTCATGGCGCTCATGGAGCCACGCCACCTCGGTCGAGACCCGCGCGAGGCGCGTCTCCAGCCGCCCGTGATCGGCGTCAACCGTCTGGAACGACGCGATATTCTCCGTGCCGCCCGCATCGCTCATGAAGAGGCTCACATCCTAAAAGAGCGCCCCCTGATTGCCCTTGAGCACCAGCAGCCAGTCGCCGCCCTTCTGCGAAATCGTCTTCGCTGTCGCGCGCTGCGTGTGCATTGCGTCATCCGGGACGATCCGGCCCTCAAGGTCGAGCAGTCGAGCAGGGCGGGCATGGCGGTGATCTCGTTCGACTTCTCGCGCACCGCGATCTGACCGAGAACGAGCCGCGCCTCCGCGGCAAAGGCCTGCACCATCGTCAGCGCATCCTTGCGGGTCATGGACGAGGTGAAGGACTGCCGCAACACCTTGCCGTCGATGGCGATCACGTCATCGAGCTCGCGCGCGAAACCCGCGACCAGCCGAGCCATCACCGGCTGGAACGATACCGGGTCGAGGGCGTGGAAAAGATCCGAAAAGGCGTCATGGCTCGGGATGCCGTGCTCCAGCCGCATGAACCCGCGCAGAAACGCCTCCTTCTCGCGCCCGAACAGCGCCATGTCGCAGCACCCCTCGCCACCGCAGAGCGTCGAAAGAAGCCCGATCATCAGCATCTCATGCAGGTCGTGGCGCGTCGCATTGCTGCGGCGCGGCTCTTCAACGCCCTCGAATATATGAGAAAACTCTTCCATCCCCCGATCCTTTCATCCTGTGGTCAAAGGATGTTCTCAATCAGATGGCGCTCAATTCATATCGCTAATTCTCAAAAGCGATTCCCCCTGTCGGCGCGGGGGGCGGATCGGCCGTTCATTCCAGGCATTCGGTAACCCGTGCGCCGCTTGTGGTCAGAATCTCGTGGCAGCCGATCAGCGGGATCACCGGCGAACAGGTGTTGCTGCGTGCAAGGCACTGGCCGGTGCAATCGGATTTGCGGGTGCAGCTTTGCCCGGCGTCGGGCGGGGTGATGAAACAGGCCAGCGCGCCCGATGTGCCGCGCGGGCCGAATCTGCCGCCTGATTTGGCGCAGGCGCGTTGCAGATCGTCCTGCACCTTGCGGCCGAACAGGGTGGTGGGAACCGGCAGCGGCGGCGGGCCGGGTTTTGCGGCTTCGGGGGCGGGTTCTTCTGCCGTCTGCGTGGCGCCGGGTGCGGCGGTTGTGGGCGCAGGATCGGGGGGCGCAGTATCTGGCAGGGCAGGCAGCGCCGTCGTGCTGATGGGCGCGGGTGCGCCTGGCAAATCCGGCGCGCCGCCCTTGGTCGCGGGCAGACACCCCGCGAGCACCATCACCAGCAACACCCCCCCGGCGCCAGGCCATGGCCGGGCCGCTTTGGGTATCCCCCCCGACCGCATCGCCGCCGCCCCGATCAATAGGGCAACGGAAAGGCGCGGTGGGCCAGCGCGATCTCGTCCAGCACCTCGGGGGGCAGCGCAACCTCGACCGAGGTCAGCGCCAGTTTCAACTGATCAGTATCGGTCGCGCCGATGATCGGGAACACCGTGAACGGGCGGGTGCGCAGCCAGGCCAGCGCCATCTGGCAAGGGTCCAGCCCATGGGTTGCGGCGATGCCCAGGTGGGCCGCGACCGCCTCGAACACCCGCTGGGTGATGCGCCCGCCCAGATCGGGCGCGCGCGACCGCCGAGAGCCGTCGGGCGTCACATTTCCCGCGTATTTCCCCGATAAAAGCCCCGTCGCCAGCGGTGAATAGGCCATCAGGGGAATGCCCTCGTTCACGCAGACCTCTGCCAGGTCGGTATCGAAAAGCCGCGCAAGCAGCGAATATTCGTTTTGCAGGGTGGCAACGCGCGGCAGGTCGTTGTTTTCAGCGGTGCGCAGCCAGCGCATCACCCCCCAGGCGGTTTCGTTCGACAGGCCGAAATGGCGGATCTTGCCCTGATCGATCAGAACCTGCGCGGTTTCCAGGATCGCCTCCATATGGGCCAGGGTTTCTTCGGGGTTTTGCCCTGACGGGTCATAATCCCAGTGCTGGCGAAAGTGATAGCTGCCGCGATTGGGCCAGTGCAGTTGATAGATATCGATCACGTCGGTTTGCAGGCGGCCAAGCGAGGCATCGACGGCGCGGATCAGCGTTTCGGGGGTGATCGGCGCGCCACTGCGCACCGCCTTCTGGCCTGCGCCGGAGATCTTGGTGGCCAGCACCACCTCATTCCGGCGCCCGGTTTTCGCAAACCAGGTGCCCAGGATTTCTTCGGAGCGGCCGACGGTTTCGGCGGCGACGGGCAGCACCGGGTACATTTCGGCGGTGTCGATGAAGGTCACGCCGTGATCGCGCGCCAGATCAAGCTGGGCGTGGCCCTCGGCCTCGGTGTTGCGGTTGCCCCAGGTCATGGTGCCCAGGCACAGCTCCGATACGGTCAGGCCGGTTCGGCCAAGTGGTTTTTGTCGCATGTCATCCCCGGATTTTGGCAAAGCCTAACGTGATCCCCGGCGGGGGCAAGCGATAAGCCGGGGGACAAGGCAGGGGATGTTGAGAACATTATGCGAACATGGCAGGGTGTTGCCATGCCGACTCAGCCGCTTTGCGCCACCACGCCCGACCGCCACCCAGCCTTGCCGTTTCTGGGCGGGCTGCGGATGGCGCGGGCGCGGGTGCACGAGGTCTGCGGCCCGGCCCGGCGGACGCTGGCGTTGATGGTGGCGCAAGAAACCGGGGGGCAAACCGGGGGCCCGGTGATCTGGATACAGGCGGGGTGGCTGCCAGAGCGGCTGTTTCCCGACGGGATCAGCCCCTTTATCGCCCCCGCGCGGCTGATCTTCATCACCGCGCGCCGGGCCGAGGATCTGCTTTGGTCGATGGAAGAGGCGCTGCGTCCGGGGGCGGTGGCGCTGGTGGTGGCCGATCTGCCGGTGCCGCCGGGGCTGGTGGCGGTGCGCCGTTTGCATCTGGCCGCCCAGACCGGCGCGGCCGAGGGGCGGGTGGCCCCGCTGGGCCTGATCCTGACACCGGGTGAGGGCGGCGCGCCGGGCGTGGAAAGCCGCTGGCACCTGGCCCCACGGCACGGGCCGGGGCAGGACCGCTGGCGGCTGGAACGTCTGCGCGCCCGCGCCGATCCGCCAAAGGTCTGGCAGGTTGACATGTCGGCCACCGGGGCGCTTGGCCTTGGCCAAATGCGTCGGCCCCCGCCCGCCATGGCGACAGAGCCGCGCCCGGACAGTTTTTCGGCAGGCGCGCGGGACATGGGTGATGATCGCCCGATATGATCAGGGAAAGCCGCGTAGGGGGATGTCGCGAATGCGTTGAAGTCTTGTCAGCCTGATCGACGGGTCGCGGGCCTGTCGTCCGGCGATTGCCGGACCGGCGCACCTTTGCGGCGCACCTTTCCAACCGCCGCGCCCTGCGTTATGGGGGGCCAAACCGATCAGGGGCGTTGCATGGCACGACATCTTATCACCTCCGCCATTCCCTATATCAACGGGATCAAGCATCTGGGCAATCTGGTGGGCAGCCAGTTGCCCGCCGATCTTTACGCCCGCTACCTGCGCGCGCGTGGCCATGAGGTGATGTTTCTGTGCGCCACCGATGAACACGGCACCCCGGCGGAACTGGCCGCCGCCAAGGCGGGCAAGCCGGTGGCGGACTATTGC
Source organism: Paracoccaceae bacterium (assembly GCA_014359745.1). Taxonomy (GTDB): domain Bacteria; phylum Pseudomonadota; class Alphaproteobacteria; order Rhodobacterales; family Rhodobacteraceae; genus JACIYW01. Next base: position 5,358 of record JACIYW010000080.1, read on the forward strand.
GCCGAGATGCATGGCGTGCAAAAGGCGCTGTCGGACGGGTTCCGCCTGTCCTTCGATCATTTCGGGCGATCATCCAGCCAGCGCAACCACCGCCTGACCCAGCATTTCGCCGGAAAGCTGGCCGAGGCCGGGCTGATCGAGGAAGTGACCGAGAAACAGGTCTATTCCAACGCCGACGGCCGCTTTCTGCCCGACCGCTATATCGAGGGCACATGCCCGAACTGCGGTTACGACAAGGCGCGCGGCGATCAGTGCGAAAACTGCACCAAGCAGCTTGATCCGACCGACCTGATCAATCCGCGCAGCGCCATATCCGGGTCCACCGATCTGGAGGTGCGCGAGACCAGGCATCTGTATCTGCGCCAGTCGAAGATGCGCGACACCTTGCAGAAATGGATCGACTCGAAAACCGACTGGCCAGTGTTGACAACCTCCATTGCGAAGAAATGGCTCAACGATGGCGACGGTTTGCAGGATCGCGGCATCACCCGCGATCTGGATTGGGGCGTGCCGGTAAAAAAGGGCGATGCGCCGTGGCCGGGGATGGAGGGCAAGGTTTTCTATGTCTGGTTCGATGCGCCCATCGAATATATCGCCTGCGCCGCCGAATGGGCCGATGCGCGGGGTCTGGATGAGGCCGCGTGGCGGCGCTGGTGGCGCACCGATGAGGGCGCCGACGACGTGCGCTATACCCAGTTCATGGGTAAGGACAACGTGCCCTTTCACACGCTTTCCTTTCCCGCCACGATCATGGGATCGGGCGAGCCGTGGAAGCTGGTGGATTTCATCAAGTCGTTCAATTACCTCAACTATGACGGCGGCCAGTTCAGCACGTCCCAGGGGCGCGGCGTGTTCATGGATCAGGCGCTGTCGATCCTGCCCGCCGATTACTGGCGCTGGTGGCTTCTGTCGCACGCGCCGGAAAATTCGGATAGCGAATTCACATGGGAAAACTTCCAGGCCTCGGTCAACAAGGATCTGGCCGATGTGCTGGGCAATTTCGTCAGCCGGGTAACGAAGTTCTGCCGCTCCAAATTCGGCGAGGCCGTGCCCGAGGGGGGCGAGACCGGCGCGCAGGAAACCGCGCTGATCGCCGAGCTGAGCACCCGCCTTGCCGCTTACAACGCGCATATGGGCGCGATCGATATCCGCAAGGCGGCGGCGGAATTGCGCGCGATCTGGGTGGCGGGCAACGAATATCTGCAAGCGGCCGCGCCGTGGTCGGTGATCAAGACCGACCCAGACCGCGCGGCGGCGCAGGTGCGCCTGTCGCTGAACCTGATCCGGGTCTATGCGATCCTGTCGCGCCCCTTCATCCCCGATGCGGCGGCGGCGATGATGGCGGCGATGGGCTGCGATGATTGGGGCTGGCCGGATGATCTGCCCGGCGCGCTGGCGCATCTTGCGCCGGGCCATGCGTTTTCGGTGCCCGAGGTGACATTCCGCAAGATCACCGATGAGGAACGCGCAAGCTGGCAGGTGCAGTTTTCCGGGCAGCGGGGCTGATTGGCCCGCAACAGCGCCCCCGGCGTTTGCCTTTGGCCCACCCCGTGCTATCCATGACAGGCCCCGCCACAGGTTCGCCTATGCCCCGTTTCGCCCATGATCCGCAGCGCCGCCACCCGACGGACACGATAGGTTGAGCGCGCGGCGGGTTCTTGCGGTGCTGACGGTGCGCAACGAGGCCGCGTTCCTTCTGGATTGGCTGGCCCATCATCGGGCGGTGGGGTTTACCGATTTTCTGGTGTTTTCAAACGATTGCGATGATGGCACCGATGCGATGCTTGACCGCTTGCAGGCGCTGGGCCTGATCGTGCATGTGCCCAACCCCGGCCCGCATCCGCAGGGGCCGCAATGGGCGGCCCTGAAACACGCCGATAAACACCCGCTGCGCGCGGCGGCGGATTGGGTGATGGTGCTTGATATCGATGAATATGTGACGGTGCGGGTGGGCGACCACACATTGGCCGCGCTTTTCGCGGCCCTGCCGGGGGCGACGGCGATTCCGCTGACCTGGCGGTTGTTTGGCAATGCCGGGGTGGTGGGCTATGCCGATCAACCGGTCACGGCGCAATTCACCCTCGCCGCGCCGCGCATCCTTTACTGGCCCTGGCGCGCATCGCTCTTCAAGACGCTGTTTCGCAACGATGGCACCTACCGCAAACTGGGTGTTCACCGTCCGCGCGGCCTTGATCCGGCGCGGGCGGGAATGGGGTGCTGGATGGATGGATCGGGCCGGAAACTGCCCGAAATCTTTGAATCGCAACGCATCTTTTCGCCGTTCGGGCGGGATAACTATGCGCTGGCGCAGCTTAATCACTATGCGCTTGGCGCGATGGAAAGCTATGTGGTCAAATGTGACCGGGGCCGCGCCAACCGCGAGGCGGCACCCTTTGACATGGCCTATTGGGTGGAGCGGAATTTTTCGGCTGAAGCAGATGACAGCGGCGCGGCACTTGCCCCCGCCACCCGCGCCGAGCGCGCAACCCTTGCCGCCGATGCGACCCTTGCCAACCTGCATGACGCGGCCGTGCGCTGGCGGCGCGCCCGCTTTGCGGCGCTGATGGCCGATGAACCCTGGCGCGCGCTGTTTGGCCGCCTGATGATGACCCCGCCAACCCGGCCACTTACCGCCCAAGAGGCGGCGATACTGATCGGCTATGGAAACCATGCGAAGTTTGACCCATGATTGGGTGCTTGCGGGAAACAGCCGCTGGAATTGCCGCATTTCAGACAGAAATAAACGCGGCATTATCTAATTGCGCCCATGATCGGGCGATAACATGTGGCAACCAAAATTGAATTGACCCGAGGATTCCATGTCAGACCACACCAGAACTTCCGATGCCTCCGACGCCGAGTCTCGTGAAGACTGGCTGGCGCGCATGGATGAAATCGGCGAAGAGGCCGGTTACTTTGAACCGCTTGGCCGCGACCACTGGGCGTTCTTTGTCGATGAAAGCCCGACGCTGATCGTGACCTTTGAAACCCTCGACGGCATTCGCGATGCCGACGGCGATCAGATGCCGATCGGCCATCATGTGGCGCGGGCGCAGGGCTGGTCGCATCTGTGCCTGATCACGGGGAAAGACGACTGGTACCGTGACCCGGCGGTGTATGGCTATTTCGACCGGCTGATAGATGATGCGTTTTTCGAGGATTTTGATCGCGTGGTGTTTTTTGGCGCGGGCATGTGCGCCTATGCGGCGGCGGCGTTTTCGGTGGCGGCACCGGGGGCCACGGTGATCCTGTCGGCGCCCCATGCCACGCTTGATCCGCGCCTGATCGGCTGGGATCCACGGTTCCGGGCGCAACGGCGGATGAATTTCAATGACCGCTACGGCTATGCCCCCGACATGACCGAAGGGGCGGGCGATGTGTTCCTGATGTTCGATCCCGACTCTGCCCTTGATGCGATGCATGCGGCGCTGTTTCACAGGCCCTATGTCATTCCGATCCGGGTGCCGGGTTTTGGCAACGATCCGTCACAGATGATGCAAAAGATGGGGATATTGCAGCCCCTGTTGACGCTGGCGGGCCGGGGCAAGCTGACGGCGGGGGCATTCTACCGGGCCCTGCGTGCGCGCCATAACAACATGGCCTATCTGCGCGGCCTGCTGATGCGGGCCAACCGGCGCAAGACCACGGCAATGGCCGCACGGGTGTGCCGCGCGGTTCTGCGCAACCATAACGCCCCGCGGTTTCGCCGCCGCCTTGCCGCGATCGAGGCGGGCGAAGGCGCCACCGGCCGCAGCGATCCCGCGCAGACCCAGGGTTAGAACCATGGCGCGGTGCGCTTCGCCCCCTCTGGCAAATGCCCGGTCGATTGTGTAGGCCAAAACGATGACCCGGACGCTGACCATCCCCCGCCCCGATGACTGGCACCTGCACCTGCGCGATGGCGCGATGATGGCCGGGGTCTTGCCCGCGACCACCGCGCATTTTGCCCGCGCGCTGATCATGCCCAATCTGGTGCCGCCCGTTGTCACCGGGCTTGATGCCGCCGCCTATCGCGACCGTATCGTGGATGCCCTGCCGCAGGGCGCCGGTTTCACGCCGCTGATGACGCTGTATCTGACCGAGGCGACAGTGGCCGCCGATGTGGTGGCCGCGCACAAGGCGGGCATGATCACGGCCGTCAAGCTTTACCCCGCCGGGGCCACCACCAATTCGGCCTCCGGGGTGCGCGATTTCGATCGGGTGCGCGCGGTGTTCGAGGCGATGGCAGAGGCGGGCGTGCCGCTTTGTGTGCATGGCGAGGTGACCGACCCGGCGGTGGATATCTTTGACCGAGAGGCGGTGTTCATCGACCGGGTGCTTGACCCGTTGCGCCGCGCGGTGCCGGGGCTGCGGGTGGTGATGGAACATGTCACCACCGCCGACGCGGTGGCCTATGTGCAATCGGCCGATGCGGGGCTCGCGGCCACGATCACCACGCATCATCTGGTGATCAACCGCAACCACATCCTGGCCGGGGGGATCAGGCCGCATTATTATTGCCTGCCGGTGGCCAAACGCGAACGCCACCGCCTGGAATTGCTGGCCGCCGCCACCTCGGGCGATGCGCGGTTCTTTCTGGGCACCGACAGCGCGCCGCATGCCGATGCGCTGAAACTGGCGCCCTGCGGTTGCGCCGGGTGCTTTACCGCGCCCAACACCTTGCCGGTGCTGGCCCATATGTTCGAGGCGGCGGATGCCCTGCCGCGGCTTGGCGATTTCGTCGCCCGGTTTGGCGCGGCCTTTTATGGGCTGGCGCAAAACCCCGGCACCCTGACCCTGATCAAGGGCGACACGCCGCAGTCCTTCGGCGCGTGGCCGACCGGCGCGGGGCCGGTAACGGTGTTCGATCCGGGGTTCGAGGTGCTTTGGCGGGTTGCCTGTCGGGATGAAAGATTACCACGGCCCTGAAAACCACCCATGGGGCCGGTGAGGGGGCAAGGCAGGGGAGGCCGCGCGATTGCCGTGGCATTTCTGCCATTTTCGCCTATGATGCCCTGAATTTCGCGCAACTTCTTCCCATTGCGGGGCAATATGGATCGCTTGACCCAGGATCGCATGTTCGTCGCGGTGATGGAGGCGGGCAGTTTCACCGCCGCCGCCGACCGCCTGGGCACCAGTTCTGGCCAGGCCTCGAAACTGGTATCGCGGCTGGAGGCAGATCTCGGCGTGCGCTTGTTGAACCGCACCACCCGCGCCGTATCCCCGACCGAGGCCGGGCAGGCCTATTACAACAGGATGCGTCAGATCCTGGATGATATCGACAGCCTTGATCGTGCGATCCGCAATGCCTCGGGGGCGCCGCGCGGGCGCTTGCGGCTCAGCGCGCCGCTGACCTTCGGGTCGGTCGAACTGGCCCCGGCGCTGAACGATTTCGCTGCGCAGTTTCCGCTGATCGAACTTGAGGTCGCCTTTTCGGACCGGGTGGTGAGTATCGTTGACGAGGGCTTCGATCTGGCGCTGCGGGTCGGGCGGTCGCTTGACTCGTCGCTGATCGTGCGCCGTCTGTGCGATGTGCGCATCGTGCTGGTTGCCGCCGAGACCTATCTTGCCCAGCGCGGCGTGCCTTCGGTTCCCGAAGACCTTGGCGCGCATGACTGCATCATCGACACCAATTTTCGTGATCTGAACCGCTGGCCGTTTCGCGTGCCGGGGGGCGGCGCCGTTTCAGTGCCGGTGACAGGCCGCATCCGCTATTCCAACGCCGAGGCCTGCCTCAGCGCGGCCGAGGCCGGGCTGGGCCTGTGCTGCGTGCCGGCATTCGTTGCCGGGGCGTCGATACGCGCGGGGCGGGTGCGGCGGCTGCTGACCGGGTTCGAACCGGCGCCCTATGCGATGCACGCGCTTTATCCCCACAGCCGCCATCTGCCCGCCAAGGTGCGGGTGCTGGTGGATTTTCTGGTGGGCCGTTATCGCGGCACCCCGCATTGGGAAGCGGGCTGGCCCTGATCCCTTCCATATCGGCAGCAATCATCTTCGTTCTTGCGGGATTATCATCCCGCGAGGCAGCGGGCATAGTCCGCGCCTGGATATCGCCACAGATATCGTCACAGATACCGCCACAGATACCGACCGGCGTCATCAACAGGAGAGAAATGCCATGACCTATGCCACACCTACCAACCCTGGCGCCCGGACGCTTGCCGGAATTGCCCAGACCGATCTTGCCGCGACCCTGCTGCGGGTGTCGATGGGCGGGCTTTTCATTGTCCATGCCAGCCTGAAGATATTTGTCTTCACGCCTGCGGGCACCGCTGCCTATTTCGCCAGCCTTGGCCTGCCCGCGCCGCTGGCCTATCTTGTCATGGCGGCGGAACTGCTGGGCGGGATCGCGCTGATTGTCGGTTTCCAGACCCGCCTTGTCGCGCTGGCGCTGGTGCCGATCCTGCTTGGTGCGATCTTTACGGCCCACGCCACGGCGGGGTTCATCTTTTCCAACGCGGGCGGCGGCTGGGAATACCCGGCGTTCTGGGCGGTGGCCCTGGTGGTGCAGGCGTTGCTGGGCGGTGGCGCCTTTGCGCTGACCCGTGATCGCGGCTGATCCCCTGACCTGGGTCCGCAATTACAGGCACATTTGCGATGACGGTGTTCTTTTCGCGGCAGCGGTCGCAGCGGGCACCGGCGAATCATTCCGGATCAACTGACCCGCGCAGGGCCTTGATTTCGCCGCGTTCCTTCTTGGCGGCCAGGCGGCGGCGCCTGGAGCCGAGCGTGGGTTTCGTGGCGATGCGGCGTTTGGGGGCCACAAGGGCCGCGCGGATCAGATCGATCAGGCGTTCGCGCGCGATTTCGCGGTTGCGGGCCTGGCTGCGGGTTTCATCGACGTGGAGGACGATCGCGCCCTCAAGCGTCCAGCGCCGCCCCGCAAGGCGTTTGAGGCGGGCCTTGACGGCGGGGGCAAGGGCGGGGCTGCGCGCCGCCTCGAACCGCAGATCGACGGCGGTCGAGACCTTGTTGACGTTCTGCCCGCCGGGGCCCGAGGCGCGGGAAAAGGTTTCGGTCAGTTCCCAGTCTTGCAGGGTGATCGTGTCGGTGACGTAAAGCATGATCGGGTATCGCGCCTGTTCGGGGTCTGGGGTTGTTGGCGGGGTGGGACGCCTCCGGCGGGAGTATTTGGGCCAAGATGAAACATGGGCGGGGCTTTGAAAACCACAAAGGGCCGCCCGATTGCCGGGCGACCCTTTCCGAGTTTGCAGGAGATGGGCCGGTTAGAGAAGACCCAATCGAAGTTGAGGGGGCGAGGCGCTGGCCTCAGCCCTGCATCCCTTTGATTGTCCCGACACCGTTCTCCACCATCACTCTCGACACTGGACCACCTCCTTTCGTTGTTGAACTCATAGCAATGGTGGCACAGATTCGGAATTTGTCAATCTATAGTATCTGTCCCGACCATATATTCAGGCCAGCAGCGCGCGGACCTTTTCAGCGACGGCTTCGGCGGTGATGCCGAATTCCTGGTAAAGGCGCGGGGCGGGGGCGGAGGCGCCGAAGCCGTCCATCCCCACGAAATCGCC
>JACIYW010000081.1 GCA_014359745.1 Paracoccaceae bacterium
ATCGCGCCAGTAGGCCGGACCTTTTCAGAACACGTGTGGTGCAATGGGAGCACGTGGGTGGTGGAGGGTCCTGTGGGTGCGGGGCCCTCCAATTCTTTTGTTCATGGAGTCCCGTCAGCCGGGTCCAGTCGCTTGACCGGCGCACATATGGTGAGCGCGGGAAGGAATTGAGTATTTTTTCGAGAGGATGGGAAAAGCGATTTCTTGTGCGGGGCTGATTGCCAGACGCCCCTCAGACGCCCGCGTAGATCTGCGCGACGCGGTCTACCGCCGCCTCGGGCGACATTTCCTCGCTTTCGCCGCTGCGGCGCGAGGTGAGTTCCACCTTGCCATTCGCCAACCCGCGCGGGCCCACGGTGATGCGCCACGGCAGGCCGATCAGATCCATCGATGCGAACTTTGCCCCGGCGCGTTCGTCGCGGTCGTCGTAAAGGGGTTCCAGCCCGCGCGCGGTCAGCGCCGCATAAAGCATGTCGCAGGCGGCATCGGTGGCCGTATCGCCCTGGCGCAGGTTGACGATGCCGACCGGGAACGGCGTGACCCCTTCGGGCCAGACGATGCCCTTGTCATCGTGGCTGGCCTCGATGATCGCGCCAAGCAGGCGCGAGACGCCGATACCGTGCGACCCCATGTGCACCGGCACCCGTTCGCCATGTTCGTTCACCACCATGGCGCCCATCGGTTCGGAATATTTGGTGCCGAAATAGAATATCTGCCCCACCTCGATCGCGCGCGATGTTGCCTGACGATCCTGGGGCAGCGCGTGATAGAGCGAAACGTCATGGGTTTCATCGGTGCGGGCGTAGGGTGTTGTCCATTCGTGCACGATGGCGGCGCAGGCGGCGCGGTCGGTGTAATCCACATTCCGCCCGCCCATCTTCAGATCGAGGATGGCCTTGTCATAGAACACCTCTGATTCGCCGGTATCGGCGAGCACTAGGAATTCATGCGTGTCGTCGCCGCCGATCGGGCCGGAATCCGCGCGCATAGGGATCGCATGCAGGCCCATGCGTTCATAGGTGCGCAGATAGCTGACCATGTGGCGGTTATAGGCGTGCATGGCGCTGTCGTAATCGACGTCGAAATTATAGCCGTCCTTCATCAGGAATTCGCGCCCGCGCATCACGCCAAAGCGCGGCCGTACCTCGTCGCGGAATTTCCACTGGATGTGATAAAGCGTCAGCGGCAGCGATTTGTAGCTTTCGACATGGGCGCGGAAGATGTCGGTGATCATTTCCTCGTTGGTGGGGCCATAGAGCATGTCGCGGCCGTGCCGATCCTTGATGCGCAGCATTTCCTGGCCGTAATCGTCATAGCGCCCCGATTCGCGCCAGAGATCGGCGGGTTGCAGCGTGGGCATGAGCAGCGGGATGTGCCCGGCGCGTTGCTGTTCGTCATGCACGATCGCCTCTATCCGGCGCAGCACCCGGAACCCCAGCGGCAACCACGAATAGATGCCCGCCGCCTGCTGGCGGATCATGCCCGCGCGCAGCATCAGCCGGTGGCTGACGATCTGCGCCTCGGCCGGATTTTCACGCAGAACGGGCAGGAAATAGCGGGTCAGACGCATGGAGTTCCTCGCAGGGGGTTTCCCCCTTCGTCTAGGCAAGAAACCGCCGCCGGGCAAGGGGGTTGGCGCCGCTAGCCGCGATCCGCAGTGGGCGCCTTGGCCATGAAGGCCTCGAACGCCTCGAGGGTGGTGTCGGAAACGTGGTGTTCGATCCCTTCGGCATCGAGTTCCGCCGTCTCGGGGGGCACGCCCACGGCCACCAACAGGTCAACCACGGTGCGGTGGCGGGCGCGCACCCGTGTGGCAAGGGCGGCACCTTCTTCGGTCAGGAAGACCCCGCGGTAGGGGCGCGAGATCACAAGCCCCGCCCGCTTGAGGCGGGCGACGGCCTTGGTCGCCGTGGGGTGGGTTACGCCCATGCGGCCTGCGATGTCGGTGATGCGTGCCTCGCCCATCTCTTCGATCAGGTCGCCGATCATCTCGGCGTAATCCTCGAGCACGGCCATGGCCTGCGCGGCCCGCGCCTGGTTGAACCGTTCGGCCGCCTGTTCATCCGACATGTCATTCTCCGGGGCAGGATCGGTGGTTGAAATCCGGGGCAACACTTACAGACGCGGCTAAACTTTACAATACCGGCGACAGACCGGCGCGATAAGTTGACGGGCGTTCAGTTTGTGCCCCATTGACATAAGTGTAGCCAGTGCTTTATTTGAGCGCAACACCTGTCGGCCCAGATCCCGGATCGCAGCGAGGGAAACAACGCAATGACCACCACCGAACCCGGCATGACCAGAACCGGGCGCACCCGGTCCGCGATGACCGAGGTGCTTGCCGGCACAAGGCGCGGGCCGCGATCGGCGTTGTTGTTTTTCGGTCCGGCCGTCATCGCCTCGATCGCCTATATGGATCCGGGCAATTACGCGACAAACATTCAGGCGGGCGCGGGTTACGGCTATACCCTGTTATGGGTGGTGCTGGCGGCCAACCTGATCGCCATGCTGTTCCAGTCGCTTTCGGCGCGGCTGGGCATCGTCACCGGGCGCAACCTGGCAGAGTTGAGCCGCGATCATTTCCCCCGGCCCGTCGTCTGGGTCATGTGGGTGATCAGCGAGATCGCCGCCATGGCCACCGATCTGGCCGAATTTCTGGGCGGGGCGATCGGCCTTGCGCTGCTGTTCGACATGCCCTTGATGGCGGGCATGGCGGTGACCGCCGTCGTCACCTATGGTATCCTGCTGTTCGAGGCGCGCGGCTTTCGCACCATGGAACTGATCATCGGTGCTTTCGTGGCCATCATCGGCCTGTGCTATCTGATCGAGATGTTCATCGCCCCGGTCGCCTGGGGCGCGGCGGCAACCGGGCTGATCACGCCCGCGCTGGTGGATACCACGGCGCTGACCATTGCGGTGGGCATCATCGGGGCCACGGTGATGCCGCATGCGATCTATCTGCATTCGGGCCTGACCCAGAACCGCGCGGTGACGAACAGCGATGTTGACCGGCGCAAGGTTGTGCGGTTTTCCAACATCGAGGTGGTGGTGGCCCTTGCCGCCGCCGGATTTGTCAACATGGCCATGGTGATGATGGCCGCCAGCGCCTTTCACGCGGGCAACAGCAATGTGGCCGAGATCGAGACCGCCTATCACATGCTGACCCCGCTTTTGGGAAGTGCGGCGGCGGCGGTGTTTCTGGTATCGCTGATCGCGTCGGGGGTTTCCAGTTCGGTGGTCGGCACCATGGCCGGGCAGTTGATCCTGCAGGGGTTTTTCAGAATTCGCTTGCCGATCTGGTTTCGGCGGGCGGTCACGATGATCCCGGCCTTTGCGGTAGTGGCGATGGGCGTCAATGCCACCGATGCGCTGGTGATGTCGCAGGTGGTGCTGAGCATCGCGCTGCCGGTGCCGATGATCGCGCTGATCATCTTTTCGGCCCGCCGCGATATCATGGGGGTGTTTCGCATCAGCGCCCCGGTGCGGGCGCTGGCCATTCTGGGGGCGGCGGTGGTGCTGACGCTGAACACCGTGCTGCTGGCCGATGCCTTTGGCATAGCGATCCCCGGACTGCCGGTTGGCTAGGCGATCAGCCCCGCGCCTGCCCGCCGATCCAGACCGCGCGCACCGCGCGGTCATCGCCCATCATGATCGTCGGGAACAGCGCCCCCCACAGATCGTCCGCCCGCGCGGCGGCCTGGGCGATGGCGGGGGTTGAGGCAAGATCGAGCACGACCAGATCAGCCTCCATCCCCGGCACCAGATTGCCGATGCGGTCGTCAAGGCGCAGGGCGCGGGCCGATCCGGCGGTCGCCAGCCAGTAAAGCGCGGATGGGTGCAGGGGCGCGCCGCGCAACTGCCCGATCTCATAGGCCGCCGCCATGGTGCGCAGCATCGAAAACGACGATCCGCCGCCGGTGTCGGTGGCAAGGCCCACCCGGTGCCCCGCAGCCTTCAGCCCCGCCATGTCGAAAAGCCCCGAACCGATGAAGGTGTTGGATGTCGGGCAATGGATCAGGCCCGCGTCCACGTCGCGCAGGCGGTCCTTTTCGCGCGGTTCCAGGTGGATGGCGTGGCCGTAAAGCCCGCCGGGGCGCAAGAGGCCGTGCGCCTCGTAGGTATCGAGATAATCGCGGGCGTCGGGATAAAGCGATTTGACCCAGGCGATTTCGTCAAGCTGTTCGGACAGGTGGGTCTGCATCAGGCAACCGGGGTTGTCGGCCCAGAGCGCGCCCAGCGCCGCCAGTTGATCGGGCGTCGATGTGGGGGAAAACCGCGGGGTGATGACATAGGAAAGCCGCCCTACCCCGTGCCATTTGGCCAGCAGCCGCGCGCTGTCGTCATGGGCCGATTGCGCGGTGTCGCGCAGGCCGTCGGGGGCGTTGCGATCCATGCAGGTCTTGCCGGTCAGGGCGCGCAGGCCACGGGCCTGCGCCTCGGCAAAGAAGGCATCGACGCTTTGGGGGTGGATGGTGGCGAAACTGCACACGGTGGTGGTGCCGTTGGCAAGGGTCAGGTCGAAATAGCGCGCCGCCACCTCTGCGGCATAGGCCGGATCGGCAAAGCGCATTTCCTCGGGGAAGGTATAGGTGTTGAGCCAGTCGATCAGCCGCTTGCCCCAACTGGCGATGATCGCGGTTTGCGGGTAATGCGCGTGGGCATCCACGAAACCCGCCGTGATCAGGGCGCGGCCGTAATCGGTGATCGCCGCCCGCGGATGCGCGCGGCGCAGCACATCGGCGGGGCCGGTGGCCACGATCCGGCCCGCGTCGATCAGCACCGCGCCGTGGGTTTCATGGCGCGCGGCGCCGGGGCCTTCGGTAAACGGGTCGCCGGTAAAGGCGAGGGTCTGGCCAAGCAGAAGATGCGCCATGGTCTGTCCTGTTTCATCGGTCCGGCGGCCGACATTAGGCGCGGGGGCGGCGCCGGTAAACACCTATCCGGCCTGTCGCTTGGCGCCCCGTTCGGCTAGGGTTTGGCAAAACCGGTCAGGAGGTGGGCGATGACGGAAGACGAGGTCAGAACCGACGAACACGTCGAAGAGGATTACGGCCCCGATGACCGCCGGGTTTCCGCCATCCGCGCCGCGATCGAGGCCACCGATGCCGGCCTTCTGACCGAGTTGATGGAACCGCTGCACCCCGCCGACATTGCCGATGTGATCGAACAGATCAGCCCCGGCGAGCGCCGGGCGCTGCTGGAACTGTGGTCGGGGCAGATCGACGGGGAGATCCTGTCGGAAATCGACGAGGGCATCCGCGAAGAGGTCATCGGCTATCTGCCCGCGAATGTGCTGGCGGATGCGGTGCGCGAGCTCGATTCGGATGATGTTGTCGATATTCTGGAGGATCTGGAAGAACCGCAGCAGGGCATCATCCTTGACGCGCTTGAAGCCGCCGACCGGGTGGCTGTTGAACGGTCGATGTCCTACCCCGAGTATTCCGCCGGGCGCCTGATGCAGCGCGAGGTGGTGGTGGCCCCCGAACACTGGACCGCGGCCGAGGCGGTGGCATTCCTGCGCGCCGAAGACTGGCTGCCCGATCAGTTCTATCACGTCATCCTTGTCGATCCGCGCATGCACCCCGTGGGCTATGTGGCCCTGGGAAAATTGCTGGCGGCCAAGGGCGCGACCCCCCTGCAAGACATCGCCGAAGACAGTTTCCGCACCATCAACGTGATGGATGAAGAAGCCGACGTGGCCTATGTTTTCAACCAGTACCACATGATTTCCACGCCGGTGGTCGATGAGAGCGGGCGGTTGGTGGGGGTCATCACCATCGACGACGCTATGGCGGTTCTGGATGAGGAACACGAAGAAGACATCCTGCGCCTGGCCGGCGTTGGCGAAGGCAGCCTGTCGGACCGGGTGTTCGAGACGACCAAGCAGCGCCTGCCCTGGCTGGCCGTCAATCTGGCGACGGCGATCCTTGCCTCGATGGTGATCTCGATTTTCGAAGGCACGATTCAGCAGATCGTGGCCCTCGCCGTGCTGATGCCGATCGTGGCCTCGATGGGCGGCAATGCCGGCACGCAAACCCTGACGGTGGCGGTGCGCGCGATTGCCACGCGCGACCTGACCGCATCGAACCTGTGGCGCGTCGTGCGGCGCGAGGCCGTTGTCGGGCTGATCAACGGCCTGGCCTTTGCGGTGATCATGGGCGCGGTTGGCTGGGTCTGGTTCGGGCAGGCGATGATCGGTGCGGTGATCGGGGTGGCGATGGTGATCAACCTGGTTGTGGCGGGGCTTTCGGGCATTCTGGTGCCGGTGCTGATGGACAAGGCCGGGGTCGATCCGGCGCTGGCCTCTGGCACGTTCGTGACGACGATGACCGATGTGGTCGGGTTTTTCGCCTTTCTGGGGCTGGCGGGGATCGTGCTGTTATGACCATGGCCCAAACCATGGCCGCCACCAAGGCCGCCGCGCGGGCCGAGGCCCTGCGGCGCAGGGCCGAAATTCGGGGCGCCGGGCCGGGGATGGCCCCCGACATTCTGGCCACCGATGTCTTGCGCGATGTGCTGCGCGCCCATGCCGGGCTTGTGCTGGCCGGCTATATGCCGATGCGCGGCGAAATCGATCCCCGCCCCGCGATGGCCGCCCATGCCGGGCCGGTTGCGGTGCCGGTGGTGACCGGCCCCGCACAGCCGCTGGCGTTTCGCGCCTGGCACCCCGATGCGGCAATGGTGCCCGGCGCCTTTGGCGCGCTGATACCGCGCGAGGGGGCGTGGCTGGTGCCATCGGTGCTGATCGTGCCGCTGCTGGCCTTTGACGCGGCGGGGTATCGGCTGGGCTATGGTGGCGGGTTCTATGACCGCACGCTGGAAGGGTTGCGCGGTGCGGGCGATGTGCTGGCCATCGGCCTGGCGTATGCCGCGCAACGGGTGGCCAGCGTTCCGCGCGAGCAAACCGATCAGCCCCTTGACCTGATCGTCACGGAAACCGGCGTTCTGACACCGGGTTAGGCGCCGTATTTTGGGCCGTATTTGGCGCCATGTCCGGGGCCTTTCGGGCGGCCCATTCACGCTTGCACAATGACAAGCCAACGCATAAGCAAAAGAGATGAAAATTCTCTTTCTTGGCGATGTGATGGGCCGTGCGGGCCGTGCGGCGATCACCGCGCGCCTGCCGGGGCTGCGGCGCGACTGGGGCCTTGATTTCGTGGTGGTCAATGGCGAAAACGCCTCGGCCGGGATGGGGCTTTCGGGCAATCACGCGCGGGCCCTGCTGGATGCCGGGGCCGATTGCGTGACGCTGGGCGATCATGCCTTCGATCAGAAAGACATGATGACCTTCATCGCGCAGGAACCGCGCATCCTGCGCCCGCTCAATTTCGCCAAATCCGCGCCGGGGCGGGGGGCGGCAGTGTTTCAGGCGGCGGGCGGGCGCAAGGTGCTGGTAGCGCAGGCGCTGGGGCAGGTGTTCATGAAGCGGCCCTTTGACGACCCGTTTTCGGCGGTCGATACCGTGCTCAAGGCGCATCCGCTGGGCGGCACCGCGCAGGCCGTGCTGATCGAGATGCATTGCGAGGCGACATCGGAAAAGATGGCCATGGGCCATTGGTGCGACGGCCGCGCCTCGCTTGTGGTGGGCACCCACACCCATATCCCCACGGCGGATGCGCAAATCCTGCCCGGCGGCACCGGGTTTCAGGGCGATGCGGGCATGTGCGGCGATTACAATTCGGTGATCGGCATGGAAAAATCCGAACCCATGCGCCGTTTCGTGACCGGCATGCCCAAAGGCCGGTTCGAACCGGCGATGGGCGAGGCGACGCTGTCGGGCACCTATGTTGAAACCGATGACCGCACCGGCAAGGCCGAACGGATCGCCATGATCCGCATCGGCGGCCGCCTGCAAGAGGCGCGCCCGTGACCCGCCCAGACATTTCCCGGTAACCCGGACTTTTCCCGGTAAGAAGTGCCGCAAAACCACGAGGCCCCGCATGTTCGGCATAGCCCTGCCCTCCGCCGCTGAACCCTATGTGGCCATCGCCATCGTGATCGGCATGTTCATCATGTTCCTGCGCGAGGTCTATCCGGTCGAGGTGGTGGCGATCGCCGGGGCGATCCTGATGCTGATCCTCGGGCTTTTGCCCACCAAAGAGGCGCTGGCGGTGTTTTCCAACCCCGCCCCCTGGACGATCGGCGCCATGTTCATCATCGTCGGCGGGCTTACGCGGACCGGCGCGCTTGACTGGATCGCCCAAAAAGCCGGGCGCAACATCGCGGCGCGGCCGGTGCGAACGCTTGGCCTGCTGGCAGTGACGATTATCGGGCTTTCGGCCTTTGTCAACAACACGCCGGTCGTGGTGGTGATGATTCCGATCTTCATGCGGCTTGCCCAGAAAATGCAGATTTCGCCATCCAAGCTGTTGATACCGCTAAGCTATCTTTCGATCTTCGGGGGCACGATCACGCTGGTCGGCACATCGACCAACCTGTTGGTGGACGGGGTGGCGCGGGGTCAGGGGCTGGCGCCTTTCACCATCTTCGAGATTTCAAGCGTGGGGCTGGTGATGGCGGCGGTTGGAACGGTCTATCTGTCGCTGTTCGCCCGGCGGCTGTTGCCAGACCGCACCTCGATGAGTGGGCTTCTGGCCGGGCGTGGCCGGATGAAGTTCTTCACCGAGGTGGCCGTGCCCGAAGGTTCCGGCCTGATCGGCCGCAAGCTTGACGAGGTCGATCTGTTCCAGCGCGGCGGGGCGCGGGTGATCGACGTGCTGCGCGGCGATGCCTCGCTGCGCCGCGATCTGGAGGCGGTGGAACTGGCGCAAGGCGACAGGGTGGTTCTGCGCACCCAGATGGCCGAGGTGCTGGGCCTGCAACACCACAAGGATATCCGGCTGGTGGACAAGCTGTCATCGGTTGAAACCACCACGGTCGAGGTGCTGATCACGCCCGGCTGCCACATGGTCGGCCGCTCGCTTGGGTCGATGCGGTTGCGGCGGCGTTATGGCGTCTATCCGATCGCCGCACACCGGCGCAATCAGAACATCGGGCGGCAGCTTGACGACCTGGTGGTGCGTGTCGGCGACACGCTGCTGCTGGAAGGCGCCCCGGCGGATATCGAGCGCCTGTCGATCGACATGGACATGGCCGCGGTGTCGGCCCCGTCGGAACGCGCCTTCCGGCGCGGCCATGCCCCGGTGGTGATCGGGGTGCTTGTGGGGGTTGTCGGCCTGTCGGCGCTGGGGGTTGCGCCGATCGTGGCGCTGGCCTTCATCGGCCTTGCCATCGTGCTTGTGACCCGCTGCATCGACGCGGACGAGGCCTTCAGCTTTATCGACGGGCGCCTGCTGGCCCTGATCTTCGGGATGCTGGCAGTGGGGGAAGGGCTGGACCGGTCTGGCGCGGTGCAGGTGATCGTGACGGCGATGGCGCCCTGGCTGCAAAGCCTGCCGCCCTGGCTTCTGGTGCTGGCAATTTACGGGCTGACATCGTTCCTGACCGAACTGGTGACCAACAATGCCGTCGCCGTGGTCGTGACCCCGATCGCCATCGGCCTGGCACAGACGCTTGGCGTCGATCCGCGCCCGCTGGTGATCGCGGTGATGATGGGCGCGTCGGCCAGCTTTGCCACCCCGATCGGCTATCAGACCAACACGCTGGTCTACGGGCCGGGCGGCTATTCCTTTGTGGATTTCCTGCGCATCGGCGTGCCGCTCAACCTGCTGATGGCGGCCACCGCCTCGCTGGTGATCCCGTTTTTCTGGCCGCTGTGAATTTCTGGCGCGCGTTACCAGTGGCAGGGCTTGGCCATCACCAGCACCCAGTAAAGATTGGGGCGCGTGGCATCCGAAGGCTGCACCACCCCGATGCCGATATCGGCGATCTGGGGATCGAGGATATTCTTGCGATGCCCGCGTGATCCCATCCAGCCCGCATGCACCTCGGGCACGCTTTTCTGGCCCATCGCAAGGTTTTCGGCGGTCAGGCAGCTTTTGTACCCGGTGCGGCGCACCCGGTCGGACGGTTTGTTGCCTGCCGGATCACGGTGATCGAAATAGCCCCGCCTGACCATGTCGCAGGCATGGCCCTGCGCCGCCTTGCCCAGATCGCGCGACAGGGATACCGCCCGCAACCCGGCGCGGCGCCGGTCGGCGTTGATGGCCGCCTCCATTTCCCTGGCCACCTGCGGCAGGTTCTGCGGATCAAGACACTGCGCGGCCTCGGCCCCCGACGGGGCCATGAATGCGCCCAGACCGAAGGCGGCAAACATCAGGGCAGCGGCAAATCCGGGCAAAACGGTGCGCGTCATCGGCATTCTCCGGCAGGGCAAGGGGGTATCATCGTGTGCGATACCTTCCAGATGAATGTGAAATTGGCAAGGCAGTGCCGTGACAGACCGGCGGCGCCTTGCCGATCCGCCGCGACCGGCGTAAACCCGGTCGCCAAACCAAAGGATGCAAGCCATGCCAGATGACCGCCTGATCGTTGCCCTGGATGTGCCCAACGCGCTGGCCGGCCTGCACCTGGCCGAAGCGTTGGGCGATGCGGTGTCGTTCTACAAGATCGGTCTGGGGATGCTGACCGGCGGCGGCCTTGGCCTTGCGCATGAATTGAAGGCCGGTCACGGCAAACGCATCTTCCTGGATATGAAACTGTTCGACATCCCCGCCACGATAGAGGCCGCGGTGCGCGGCCTTGGGCAATACGACCTTGATTTCCTGACCGTCCACGGCGACCCGAACGTGGTGCGCGCGGCGGCCGAAGGCGCCTCGGGCAGCGCCATGAAGATCCTTGCCGTCACCATCCTGACCTCTTCGGATCGCGGCGATCTGGACGCGGCGCTGATCAAACCCGGCACACTGCCCGATCTGGTGCTTGAGCGCGCCGCGCGCGCCCTTGCCGCCGGGGCCGATGGCGTCATCGCCTCCCCGCAAGAGGCCGCGCTGATCCGCGCCCTGCCAGAGGCGGCGGGCAAGCTGATCGTCACCCCCGGCGTGCGCCCGACCGGCGCGGATACCGGCGACCAGAAACGCATCGCCACCCCGGCGGCGGCCATCGCGGCGGGCGCCGACCATATCGTGGTGGGCCGCCCGATCTGGAAAGCCGCAGATCCCCGCGCCGCCGCACGCGCGATCATCGGGGATCTTGGCTGACCCCGCCCATTCATCTTGGAAAAAAATACGCAGCCCCGATTGCCACTCGAAACCCGGCCAGCGGTCAATCCTCGTTGATATCGCGATCCCAGACCTTGACCTGCCCCTTGCGCACCCCCAGAAACCAGCGCATCAGCACCCAGGCCACGACCGATACGCAAGCCAGAAACAGCAGCGCATTGGCCAGTGACGCCGCGATCCAGGCGGCGGGGGGCAGGCCCAGCCACATGACGATGCCCGTAACCACCGCCCCCACGGCGGTGCCAAGAAACACATAGCCGGGCAACACCAGTTCGATCAGCGCCAGAACGAACCCCGCCACAACCCATATCCACCAGGCCTGCCACAGCATCAGCCGCGCCCTTTCAACATGCCGAAAGCGTTGGCAAAGGCATCAAGCGCCTGCGCGGGCAGGATCACGGTCTGCTTGCCGCTGCCTTCGCCGACCTTGGTCAGCGCCTCGACCTGTTTGAGCGCTATCTGGTATTGTGCCGCTTCCAGCCCGTTTTCATTGATCGCGGCGGCCACGGTCTGTGTGGCATAGGCTTCGGCATCGGCCGAGATGCGGCGGGCCTTGGCCTCTTGTTCGGCGGCGTAAAGATCGGCGTCGGCGGCCAGTTCGACGGCGCGTTTACGCCCCTCGGCCTCTGTCACCTGCGCGCGGCGGGCGCGTTCGGCGTTAAGCTGTTGCAGCATCGCCGCGCGCGTCGCCTCGTCAAGATTGACGTCAAGGATTTCCGCCCGCGTCACCTCGATCCCCCAGTCATCGACCATGGCGCGCACCTGCTGGCGGATGTGCTGGGTCAGTTCATTGCGGTTCGATTGCACCTGATCGAGTTCCATCTTGCCGATTTCGCTGCGCACGATCCCGGCCACGGTGGTGGCGATGGCGGCATCGACATCGCGGATGCGATACACGGTCTTTTCCGGTTCGGTGATCCGGTAAAAGACGGATGTTTCCACCTTCACCAGCACGTTGTCGGTGGTGATCGCATCCTGTTCGGCGGTGGGCAGTTGTCGTTCGAGGATCGAGATCTTGTGCGCCACCCGGTCAAGATAGGGCACGATGAAATTGATCCCCGGCCCCAGCACCGATTTCAGACGGCCGAACCGCTCGACAACATATTTGTCGGATTGCGGCACGATGCGCACGCCCAGAAACAGGCCGATGATGATGAAGGCCGCGATAACCAGCGTGACCAGATTGCCGCCAATCAGGCCCAGAAGTTCATTTTCCATGACATGTTTCCTTTGGTGCGTCCGGGGTCAGACGGTGATACCGCGATTGCCGGGAAATAAACACCAAATCCGGCCCAATGCCTGTTTTCCTTACGGACAGAAAGATCGGCATGGTTCAGCGTGGCGTGTCGGCGGGGGATCATGTGCACATGGTCCTGCCGAACGTGTCGCTGTCGGATGTCATACGACGCATCAGGGGGCGCGCGGATACTTCCTGACCACCTCGGGAAATGTGGCCCACGACATCCTCATGCAGTGCCTGGAACTGCGGCCTGCCAGACGATGCTACCGGCTGACGCCGGTAGCCCTTCACTTTGCGCTGGTTTCGGGGGGATCGCTTACATGCGTTTGGCGACTTCCTCGAGCATGACCTCGGTGGCGCCGCCGCCGATGGCCTGAACGCGGGCATCGCGCGACATGCGTTCCACCGGCGTTTCACGCATGTAGCCCATGCCGCCATGAAACTGCACGCAGTCATAAAGCACGGAATTCACCAACTCGCCGCAATAGG
>JACIYW010000082.1 GCA_014359745.1 Paracoccaceae bacterium
GGTGCCAAAGCCCCCCGGAAACACCACGATCGCCCTTGCCCGCATCAGGAAGTGCATCTTGCGGATCGCAAAATAGTGGAAGTTGAAGCACAGGTCCGGCGTGACATAGGCATTCGGGGCCTGTTCATGCGGCAACACGATATTGAGCCCGATCGACACGCCCCCGACGTCCGCCGCCCCGCGATTGCCGGCCTCCATCACCCCTGGCCCGCCACCCGTAACGATGACATTCTCGCACCCGCCGCTTTCCGCGCTGCGCAGCGTCATCAGCCGGGCGAATTTCCGTGCCTCGTCATAGTAATGCGACAGATCGGCAAGCGCCGGTGTTGCCGCCCCGCCGCGCTGCGCCGGGCCCGGAATGCGCGAGCCGCCGAACAGAACCACGGTTGACCGGATGCCGCGTTCGGTCATCAGCATCTCTGGCTTCAGCAGTTCCAGTTGCAACCTGACCGGGCGCAATTCCGGCTGGCACAGGAAATCATCATCCGCAAAGGCCAGCCGATACGACGATGCCCGCGTCTGCGGCGTATCGGGTATGGCGCGGGTTGCGCGGATATCCTGCCCGGCGTCGGGAAAAGGCCCATGTCGGGATGCTTCGGTCATACTGGCTGCCTCTCTGATTGCGTGGCCGCACTCTAGCCGCTATAGCCCCTACCGCAACCAGCCACAGGAGCGCCGATGTCACTTACCGATCTTGAACCCGCCGTCGAGGCCGCATGGGACGCCCGCGACACCATCACCCCGGCCACCACCGGGGCTGCGCGCGACGCGATAGAGGCGACGCTGACCGCGCTTGACAGCGGCACCCTGCGCGTGGCCGAGCGGCAGGAGAATGGCGACTGGCGCGTCAATCAATGGGCCAAGAAGGCGGTTCTTCTGGGGTTCCGCCTGAAAGACATGGCGCCGCAATCGGGCGGCCCGCAGGGCGGCACCTGGTGGGACAAGGTGGACAGCAAGTTCCTGGGCTGGGGTGCGCAAGACTGGAAGGCGGCGGGGTTCCGCGCGGTCCCCAACTGCATCGTGCGCCGGTCGGCCTATATTGCCCCGAACGTTGTCCTGATGCCGTCCTTCGTCAACCTTGGCGCCTATATCGATAGTGGCACGATGGTCGATACCTGGGCCACGGTGGGCAGTTGCGCGCAGATCGGCAAGAATGTGCACCTGTCGGGCGGCGTCGGCATCGGCGGCGTGCTGGAACCGATGCAGGCCGGGCCCACCATCATCGAAGACAACTGTTTCATCGGCGCCCGGTCGGAAGTGGTCGAGGGCGTGATCGTGCGCGAGGGGTCGGTGCTGGGCATGGGGGTTTTCCTGGGCCAATCGACCAGGATCTATGACCGCGACACCGGCGAGGTAACGTATGGCGAGGTGCCGGCCGGATCGGTGGTGGTGGCCGGTTCGCTGCCGTCATCGGGCGGGGTCAGCCTTTACTGCGCGGTGATCGTTAAAAAGGTCGATGCCAGAACCCGCGCCAAGACCTCGATCAACGATCTTCTGCGCGCCTGATCAACGGGGGGTGCCGCCATGGCGCCCCCTTTCCCCCGGCAAAGGCCGCACCATGACCGAAAAACCCGACAAACGCCCGCAGCAGGTCTTTACCCTTCTGGTAGAGGTCGGCCGCGCCGCCGACGATGGCCTGCCCGAGGGATCAACGGGTGCCGCGCTTTTATGCTATGCCACCGGCGTGGACGAGGCCGAGGCCGTGCGCGAAACCGTGGCGGTTCTGAAACAGGCCGATCTTTGCCCGCTGGATGTGACCGGTTACGGCACATTGGCCGAACAAGAGGCCGACGGCGCGATCATCGCCGATGAGGAACGCGCGCTTATGGACAGGGCACTGGCGGAAAACGCGGTGATCGTGGCGCAAATGACACCTTTCTTCCCCGATGACTGACGGCCGTTCGGTTTTCGCCGGAAAAGCCGCTTATGGCCGGTCCGGGCGGTTATCAAGTCTTGAAACAACGCGCCGTTCCATGAATATGTAAGACAACGTGAAACAAATTGCCCAGGATCGGGGCGGGCCCAGGGCCTGACCGCGACCAAACGGCGGTATACGGAACCGACAGGATGTCCCTTGCCCTGATTGCGGCGCTGCCATTTCTGGGCGCGCTTTTGCCCGGCCTGATGATCCGCGGCGGGCGCGATGCGGCCGCCTGGGTTACGGGCGCGGTATCGGCGCTGGCGCTCTTGCTGCTCATGACCCACGCGCCCGCGGTGTTTCGCGGCGAAATCGTGCAGACCCGCATCGACTGGCTGCCGACCCTTGGGCTGAACGTGACCTTCTTTCTGGACGGGTTGGGGTTTCTTTTTGCCGGGCTGATCCTTGGCATCGGCCTGCTGATCATCCTTTATGCGCGCTTCTACCTGTCGAAAGATGATCCGATGGGGCAGTTCTATGCCTATCTGCTGCTGTTTCAGGGCGCGATGGTTGGCATCGTTTTGTCGGATAACGTACTCCTTTTGCTGGTGTTCTGGGAACTGACATCGCTGTCGTCCTTTCTGTTGATCGGTTACTGGAAACACCTGCCCGAAGGGCGTCAGGGCGCGCGCATGGCGCTTGCGGTCACGGGGATGGGCGGGCTGGCGATGATTGCGGGGATGCTGATCCTGGGCGACATCGTGGGCAGCTATGACCTGACCGTGATCTTGCAGAACCGCGCGATCATTCAGGCATCGCCGCTTTATCTGCCCGCGCTGCTGTTGATCCTGCTGGGCGCCTTTACCAAATCGGCACAGTTCCCGTTTCACTTCTGGCTGCCGCACGCGATGGCCGCGCCCACGCCGGTGTCGGCCTATCTGCATTCGGCGACGATGGTAAAGGCGGGGCTGTTTTTGATGGCGCGGCTGTGGCCGGTGCTGTCGGGCACGCCGGAATGGTTTTACATCGTGGCCACGACCGGGCTGATCACCATGCTGGTCGGGGCCAAGATCGCGCTGTTCAAGGATGATCTGAAGGCGCTGCTGGCGTTTTCCACCGTCAGCCATCTGGGGCTGATCACCTTCCTGCTGGGGTTGGGAACCAGGATCGGCGCGGTGGCGGCGGTGTTTCACATCCTGAACCACGCCACGTTCAAGGCCGCGCTGTTCATGACCGCCGGCATCGTCGATCACAGCGCCCATACCCGCGACATCGGCCGCCTTGGCGGGCTGCGGTCGCTGATGCCGGTGACCTTTACCATCGCCCTGATCGCGGCCCTTTCCATGGCGGGCATCCCGCCCCTGAACGGGTTCCTGTCAAAGGAAATGATGCTGGAAGAGGCCGCGCACACGGTCTGGGCAGGCAGCGCGTGGTTCCTGCCGGTGCTGGCCACGATCGGGGCGCTGTTTTCCGCCGCCTATTCGTTTCGCTACATCGCGCATGTGTTCCTGGGGCCAAAGCGCACCGATTACCCGCACGAACCCCATGATCCGGGCATTGGCCTGTGGGTGGCGCCCGCGTTTCTGACGGTGCTTGTCGTGCTGATCGGGGCGTTTCCGGCGCTGATCGCCGGGCCGCTGGTGGCGATCACCTCGGGCGCCGTTACCGGCGGGGCGCTGCCCGATTATACGCTGAAACTCTGGCACGGGGTCACGCCGGCGCTGTTCATGTCGCTGATCGCGGTGGTGGGCGGCGCGGCGATCCTGGCGCTGCACCGGCCGCTGGCGCGCCTGTGGAACATCACCCCCCGCCCCGAAGCCAAGGCGATCTTTGACGCGCTGGTGGGCGGGCTTGCGCGCGCCGCGCTGGCATTCACCGACCGTCTGCACAATGGCGCGCTTAGCCGCTATCTGGCGGTCATGGCTCTTGTCACCACCCTGGCCGGGTTTGCTGCGTTTTTCAGCGGCACCCATGCGCCGGGGCTGCGCGTAACCCTGCCGCTTTCGCCGGTTCCTGTGCTGGGCTGGATCCTGCTGATGGCGGCATCGCTGGCGCTGGTGGTCTATTACCACCAACGGCTGCTTGCGCTGGTTCTGGTGGGGGTCGTCGGGCTGATCGTGTCGATCGGCTTTGTCTATCTGTCTGCACCCGATCTGGCGCTGACCCAGATATCGGTTGAGGTGGTGTCGGTGCTGCTGATGCTGCTGGCGCTGAACTTTTTGCCCCGTGACACCGCACGTGACAGCCCGCCCCTGCGCCGCCTGCGCGACCTGGTGATCGCCGGGGCGGCGGGCCTTGGCACCGGCAGCCTGATCTATGCGATCATGACCCGCGATTTCTCCACGATTTCGGATTTTCACGTCGCCAATGCGCTGCCCGGTGCCGGGGGGCACAATATCGTCAACGTCATCATCGTCGACTTCCGCGCCTTTGATACCTACGGCGAGATCATCGTGCTCGGCATCGCGGCGCTGGTGATCTATGCGCTGACCGAGGCGCTGCTGGGCGGCCCGGCAGGCCGACGCCTGGCGGAATGGAAGCGGGCCGAGGCCGTGGCGGGTGACAGGCATCCGCTGTTGCTGGTGGTGGTCGGGCGCCTGATGTTGCCGATCGTGCTGGTTGTCGGTATCGATCTGTTCCTGCGCGGGCACAACGCGCCGGGCGGCGGGTTCATCGCGGGGCTCGTGGTGGCGATTGCGCTTTTGCTTCAGTACATGGCATCGGGCTTTGCCTGGGCAGAACAGCGGCGGCGGTACAATTATCACGGCATGATCGGCTTCGGCATTCTGCTGGCCACGCTGACCGGCCTTGGGTCGTGGATCGCCGGGGTGCCGTTTCTTACCTCGTCCTTCGGCTATTTCCGCATTCCCCCGTTCGAGAAATTCGAACTGGCGACGGCGATGATCCTTGATCTGGGCGTGTTCCTGACCGTGGTCGGGGCGGTCATGCTGGCGCTGTGGTCGCTGTCGCGCCTGGCGCGGCGCACGGGGGAAACCCTGAACACCGAACCGATGGATGTGCGCCTGACCAAACCCCAGCCAGAACCGGAGGGCGAGTGATGGAGGCGCTGGTTGCAACAGCCGTGGGCGTGATGACGGCGGTCGGCGTCTTTCTGATACTGCGGTTGCGCACCTTTCCGGTGGTGCTGGGCACGCTGCTGCTGTCTTACGCGGTGAACCTCTTTCTGTTCGCGACCGGGCGGCTTTACATAGACCGCGCCCCGATCTTCACCGAGGCCGCCCGCGCCTACACCGACCCGCTGCCGCAGGCGCTGGTGCTGACGGCCATCGTCATATCTTTCGGCATGACCGCCGTCGTGGTTCTGCTGGCCCTGGGGGCCTATCTTGACACCGGCACCGACCGGATCGACCTGGCCAGACAGGATGACGACGAGGATGTGACATGATGAACCACTGGATCATCGCGCCCATCGTCCTGCCTGCCTTCGTGGCCGCCGCAATGGTGCTGTGGATGCGCCATGACATCGTGTTGCAGCGTGTGTTTTCACTCGGTGCCACCAGTGCCGCGTTCGCGATCGCGCTTTTGCTGATGGTTTTCGCGTCGGACGGGGGCATAGAGGTGTATCGGCTGGGCGACTGGCCCGCGCCCTTTGGCATCGTTCTGGTGCTTGACCGGCTTTCGGCGCTGATGGTGCTGCTGACGGCGTTACTGGCGCTGATCGTGCTGCTTTATGTCATCGGCAGCGGCTGGGACCGGCGCGGGCCACATTTCCACGCGCTGTTCCAGTTTCAGATCATGGGCATTTCCGGCGCGTTCCTGACCGGGGATGCCTTTAACCTCTTCGTGTTTTTCGAGGTGATGCTGATCGCCTCTTACGGGCTGATGATCCACGCGGGCGGCGGGCAGCGGATACGCGCGGGCGTGCAATATGTGGTGCTGAACCTGGCCGGGTCCACGTTGTTTCTGTTCGCGCTTGGCACGCTTTACGGGGTGGCGGGCACGTTGAACATGGCCGATCTTGCGCTGAAGGTGGCCAGCCTGCCCGCGGGGGATCAGGCCCTGCTGCGGGTCGGCGCGACCCTGTTGATACTGGTCTTCGCGATCAAGGCGGCGCTGGTGCCGCTGCAATTCTGGCTGCCGGGCACCTATGCCAACGCGCCGGGGCCGGTGGCGGCACTGTTCGCGATCATGACCAAGGTTGGCGCCTATGCGATCATCCGCATGTTCACGCTGGTGTTTCCGACCGACAGCGCGGTGACCGGATCGATGTTTGCCGATGTGCTGATGCCGCTGGCGCTGATCACGCTGGGCATCGGCGCGATTGGCGTGCTGGGCGCGGATCGGCTGGGGCGGCTGATTGCCTTTGCGGTGATCGCCTCTATGGGGACGCTGTTTGTCGCGGTGGCGCTGTTCACGCCTGCGGGCATCACGGCGGCGCTTTATTATCTGGCGCATTCCACCTTTGCGGGGGCCGCGCTGTTCCTGATCCTGGATCTGGTGCGCGAAAGGCGCGGCAGGGCCGGCGACAGGCTGCGTGCCGCGCCGCCCCTTGAACAGCACGGGCTGATTGCCGCCTTTTTCTTTGCCGCGGCCGTGGCCATGGTGGGGATGCCGCCGCTTTCGGGGTTCATCGGCAAATTGCTGGTGCTTGACGCAACGCGCGCGGCGCCGATGGCCGTGGCGATCTGGGCAACGATCCTGATCGCATCGCTTGTGATGCTGGTGGGGTTTGCGCGCGCGGGCAGCGTGGTGTTCTGGAAACCGGCCCCCCCGCCCAAGGATATGGAACCGGCGCGCGCACCTGCCCCCTCTGACGCGCTGGCGCTTGGTGCGGTGGGGGCGGTCCTTGCGATCATGGTGGCGCTGACGGTGTTTGCCGGACCGGTCAACACCTATATGACGGGGATATCGGCGCAACTGTTCGATACCGCCCCCTATATCGCCGCCGTGTTGCCATCGTCCGGGGGGGTGCAATGATGCGCAATCTGTTGCCCCGTCCGGTAATGACGATCTGGCTGGCCATTGCCTGGACGATGCTGAACAACAGTATCGCCCCCGGCACATGGGCCATGGGCCTGATCATCGGCATGATCGTTCCGTTCCTGACGGCACCCTACGCCCCCGATCGCCCGACAATGCGCGTCGGCTGGCCGCTGGTCGAATTTCTGGCGGTGCTGATCTGGGATATCATCCTGGCAAACATAACCGTTGCCGGGCAGGTTCTGTTCATGCCGAATGCCAGGATGCGCCCGGCCTGGGTGGTGATCCCGCTTGATCTGACCCGCCCCGAGGCAATCACCGCCCTTTCGGCAACCATCACCATGACACCGGGCACCTTGACCGCCGAAATGTCCACCGACGGGCGCGCGCTTCTGGTGCATTGCCTGCACGCCCCCAACCCGGACGCGGTGCGCGATGAGATCAAATCCCGCTATGAGCGCCGTTTGAAGGAGATATTCGAATGATCACCTATGCGTTCTGGTTCGCCAACGCCTGTTTCGGCGGCGGACTTTTGTGCAATCTCTTGCAGTTCATCCGCGCCCGCGACGTGATCGACCGGGTGCAGGCATTTGACACCATGGTGATCAATGCCATCGCCCTGCTGATCCTGTTTGGCACCATGAACGCGACAGGGCATTATTTCGAGGCGAGCCTGCTTTTCGCAATGGTCGGCTTTGTATCGACGGTCGCGTTCTGCAAGTTCCTGCTGCGCGGCGACATCATAGAATGAGGCGGCAATGACCCTTGTGTCCGAAATCGCGATATCGGTGCTGCTGGTTATCGGCGGCGTGTTCGGCCTTGTCGGTTCCTACGGCCTGCTGAAACTGCCCGACACCATGTCGCGCCTGCACGCCCCCACCAAGGCGTCGACCCTTGGTATCGGCGGGGTTCTTCTGGCCTCGATCCTGCATTTTGCCCTGATTGAACAAAAGTACACGGTCGAGGAAATCCTGGTCACGATCTTCCTGTTCATCACCGCGCCGATTTCGACGCATTTCCTTGCCAAGGCCTGGCTGCACCGCAACGCCCGGCCCGAAGACCTGCCTGAAACCGGCACGGATTGTGGGTGGATCGGCTATGATCTGGCCGAACCGAAAGAGGCCGAAGGCACTGAATCCGACTGACCGCCCCCGGAATTGTGCGGCGCGGCTTCTCTTGTCGGGATCACGCGGGTTCAACCCGCAACCGGCATCGCACCCTGTTTCTGGCCCAGGACGGCAGCACCCCAACAGGACATGGGGTTACCCGCCGGGGCCGGCGCCTGCCAATGGCCTGGCACCTCAAATGGCAAAAGGCGCGCGATGGTTCGCGCGCCTTTTCAATTTCGCGCAGGATCAGAGTTTGAGGTATTTCTGCCGGGCCTGCATGTAGGTCAGATCGGTGCCCAAGGTCCGGGTTTGCAGGATGTTAAGTGCCGCGACAAAGCTGTCTCCCGCCTTCTTGGTCAGCGGGTCGCCCCCGTCGCGGATCGCGTTGAGCACCTCGACCGAAGCCTTTGCACCCGCTTCAAGGATATCGTCGGGGAAGGACGCATGCGCGATCACCCCGTGATCGTTGACCAGCGTGGCCAGCGCGCGCGGGTCGTTGGCATAGAATTCGGCGCCAACATTGTCATATTCGGCCTGACAGACATCGCGCACGATCGCCTGAAGGTTCGAGGGCAGCGCGGAGTATTTGGCCTTGTCGACCACGACTTCGGTGGCCAGACCCGGCTCGACGAAAGACGATGTGTAATAGTGTTTGCGCACCTGGTAGAACCCAAGCGCCAGGTCATTGTACGGGCCGACGAATTCGGCCGCGTCCAGCGCCCCCGATTGCAGCGCCTGAAAGATATCACCGGCCGCCAGGTTGGTCACCGACGCGCCCAGTTTCTGCCAGACCTGCCCGCCAAAGCCCGGTGTGCGAAACCGCAGGCCCTGAAGATCGGCAAGCCCGGTCAGTTCCTTGCTGAACCAGCCCCCGGCCTGCGTGCCGGTGGAACCCGACATGAACCCCTGAAGGCCGAACTGATCATAGATCTCGTCCCAAACCTCCTGCCCGCCCAAATGGCGCACCCAAGCACTATGTTCGCTTGGCGTCATGCCAAAGGGCACCCCGGTAAAGAACGACAGCCCGGTGGATTTGTTCTGCCAGTAATAAGATGCGGCATGCATCATTTCGGCCGATCCGTCGATGACGGCATCGATCGATTGCATCGCCGGCACCATTTCCCCCGCCGAAAACAACTGCACCGTCAGCGCACCATCCGTTGCGGCGGTGATCCGTTCGGCCACACGCCGGGCGCCGGTGCCCAGACCGGGAAAGTTCTTGGGCCAGGTCGTGACCATGCGCCAGGTGATCTTGCCCTGAGCGACGGCAGGCGCCGCCAGTGTGCTGGCCGCGGCGGCGGCGGTTCCGCCCAGCGCGGATGTTTTCAGAAATGAACGACGGTCCATCATATCCTCCCGATTGTGCCCACGGTTGAACGTGGAGCAGGTTGTCATGCACCGACACTATCGCCCTGATTTCGGTCTGAAAAGCTTTTCCGATGGGCCAGTGTCATATCTCGGTGGTGAAAACCGCCCGCCCGCGCCGTGTCCCACCACGGTTCTTGCCATGATTCCCGCCGCCGCCCATGGCCCCGTGCCCCGATCCGTCGGCAGATACCGGGGGCCAATTTTCGCAAATATCCCAAAATCACCAATCCGCGCAAGAAACGGAAATATTCTTGTTCCCCCACGACAGATAATGTGCGTTTTCGCGGTTGACGCCCCCGCGCCCCAACCCTAATCTCCCGCCAGCAGCAGGGGCTACCGGATATGTCAGACATCCTTGTAGACGTAGGGAAAAGGCGCATGGGCCGGTAACGGCAAACCATTCCGGTTCCCCATGCGCCCCCGCAAGATCGGGGGCTTTTTGTTGCGCAACGGCAGCGGCACGGCAAAGGAACAGACAATGACACGTCAGATGAGCGGCGCAAGGATGATTGTCGAGGCGCTGAAGGATCAAGGGGTCGAGGTGATCTTTGGCTATCCGGGCGGCGCGGTGCTGCCGATCTATGATGAGATCTTTCAGCAAAACGATATCCGCCACATTCTGGTGCGCCACGAACAGGGCGCGGTCCATGCCGCCGAAGGCTATGCGCGTTCTACCGGCAAACCGGGCGTGGTGCTGGTGACATCGGGTCCGGGGGCCACCAATGCGGTGACCGGGATGACCGATGCGCTGATGGATTCGATCCCGCTGGTGGTTCTTACCGGCCAGGTGCCAACTTTCATGATCGGCAACGATGCCTTTCAGGAAGCCGACACCGTCGGCATCACCCGCCCCTGCACCAAACACAACTGGCTGGTGAAAGATACCAACCGGCTGGCAGAAACCATCCACCAGGCGTTCCACATCGCCACCACGGGCCGCCCCGGCCCGGTGCTTGTCGATATTCCCAAGGATGTGCAATTCGCCACCGCCGCCTACACCGGGCCGAAAGCCGCCCGCGTCAGCCATTATCAACCGCGCCTCAAGGGCGACCCGGACCGTATTCTGACCCTTGTCGAGATGATCGAAACCGCCGAGCGGCCGATTTTCTACACCGGCGGCGGCGTCATCAATTCCGGCCCGCGCGCCAGCGCCCTGTTGCGCGACCTGGTGGCCGCCACCGGATTTCCGCTGACCTCGACGCTGATGGGGCTGGGGGCCTATCCGGCCTCGGGGAAATCCTGGCTGGGGATGCTGGGGATGCATGGCCTTGTCGAGGCCAATCTGGCCATGCATGGCTGCGACGTGATGATCAACATCGGCGCCCGCTTTGATGACCGCATCACCGGGCGCATCGCCGATTTCAGCCCGAAATCGCGCAAGGCGCATATCGATATCGATCAATCCTCGCTCAACAAGGTCGTACATACCGAGGTGCCGATCCTGGGCGACGTCTCCAGCGTGCTGGAAGATCTGCTGGCTGTCTGGAAAGCGCGCGGCAGCAAGACCAACGCGGCCGCTGTCAAGAAATGGTGGATGCAGATCGAGCAGTGGAAAAAGACCCGGTGCCTCGCCTACACCGCGTCGCCCAGGATCATCAAACCGCAATACGCGCTGGAACGGTTGCAGGCGCTGACGGCAGGCCATGACCGCTATATCACCACCGAGGTGGGACAGCATCAGATGTGGGCCGCGCAATATCTGGGGTTCGAGGCCCCGAACCGCTGGATGACCTCGGGCGGGCTGGGCACGATGGGTTACGGTCTGCCCGCCTCGATCGGGGTGCAGATCGCCCATCCCGACGCGCTGGTGATCAATGTGGCGGGCGAGGCGAGCTTTCTGATGAACATGCAGGAAATGGGCACGGCCGTGCAATACCGCCTGCCGGTCAAGCAGTTCATCATGAACAACGAACGCCTTGGCATGGTGCGCCAGTGGCAGGAACTGCTACACGGCGAACGCTATTCGCAAAGCTGGTCCGAGGCGCTGCCGGATTTCGTGAAACTGGCCGAAGCCTTTGGCGCCAAGGGCATGCAATGTTCCGACCCCGCCGATCTGGATGACGCGATCATGGAAATGATCAACCATGACGGGCCGGTGATCTTTGATTGCCTGGTGGAAAAGCATGAAAACTGTTTTCCGATGATCCCCTCGGGCGAACCGCACAACAAGATGATCCTGTCCGACGGTATGGTTGGCGGCGCGATATCGGAAAGCGGTGCGGTGCTGGTTTGATGGGACAGAGGGGGGCCGTCTGCCCCCCGCCCCCTGCGGGGCCCCCCCGAGAGTATTTTTGCCAAGATGAAATGGCAGAGCGAACGTAAAGGAAGAACCATGTCGCCGCTGAAGATCAAGAAGGGGTCGTCAAGGCATTCGGCCTATGACTTGCGCGATCCGAATGCAGATGTGATCGAGACCCACACGCTGGGCGTGATCGTGGATAACGAGGCCGGGGTGCTGGCCCGCGTGATCGGGCTGTTTTCGGGGCGTGGCTATAATATCGAAAGCCTGACGGTCGCCGAGATTGACCACCTCGGCCACCGGTCGCGGATCACCATCGTCACCACCGGCACGCCGCAGGTGATCGAGCAGATCAAGGCGCAGCTTGGCCGGATCATTCCGGTGCACGAGGTGCATGATCTGACGGTGGAAGGCCCGACGGTGGAACGCGAGCTGGCGCTGTTCAAGGTGGCGGGCAAGGGCGACGCACGGATCGAGGCGCTGCGCCTGGCCGAGATCTTTCGCGCCAACGTGGTGGATTCCACCCTGGAAAGCTTTGTGTTCGAGATGACCGGCACCTCGGAAAAGATCGACGCCTTCGCCGAACTGATGCGCCCGCTTGGTCTGTCGGACATTGCGCGCACCGGGGTCGCCGCGCTGAGCCGCGGGATGGCGTAACCCTGGCCCAATCCGATCCTTGGGCCTTGCCGCCGCTCAACGCACCCAAGGGTCGCGGCGGCGCCCAAGGTCACTACTTGGCGAAGTAGCCCGCGGCAACCGCATGCTCAAGCTCCCGCGCCACTATGAGGCCGTCTTTATTCTGGTCGGCCCTTGCAACCTCTGCCGGGGTCGCCGTGAAATAGGCGTCATGGATTTCCTCGAACGAATAGTAGCCATCGCTGTTTGCGTCTTCAACCGCAAGCCCGCCTCCCAATTCCGCCGCCATGGCGACGGCGGGAATCAAGGCGCTGGCGGCAAGAGTGATAAGAAGCTTTTTCATGGTCGTTTCCTTTCAAGCACCGTGGTCAAGCATTCACGCTTTGGCATCTGCCTGGTGCCTGAACACAACGTGGGAACTGCACGAAAATTTCCAACCCTTTGACACCTCCGCATAAATGCACATCCCTGTGTCAATATCTGCCCATTGATCGCGCGGGAATATTACCCATGGGCGATCAAACCCGGCTGCTTTCGGGCGGGCGCCGACGCGCTGAAAACCGGGCCGTATCTGAAATCACCGATCGTTCCGGCCGACGGTTGCTGCCCGCACCCCGATCACGAAAGGCGTTATTTGTGGTATTTGTCCGAAAAGC
>JACIYW010000083.1 GCA_014359745.1 Paracoccaceae bacterium
ACCGATGCAACCGCCGTGCCGTTCGATCCCGATGCCGGCTGGCAAGAGGGCGACGTGATCCCAAGGCGCATGCTGCGCAATCCCGAAGGATCACGCGGAGATATCGGCGTTCTGGGCCGGGGCACATGGGCGAATGGGTTCTGGGACGTTACTCTGAGCCGGGCACTGGATACCGGCAACCCGCTGGATGACAAGATCCTGACCGATCTGGGCAGCTATGACGTGGCCTTTGCCGTTCACCGCAACGCGACCGGCGGGCGGTGGCACTATGTATCGTTGCCACGGACCCTGGGTCTGGGCCGCGCCGCAGACATCACCGCCGAGAAATTTTCGGGCGCGGCACCGGCTTGGGGTGCGTGGACCGATGTCACCCTGTTCTACCCCGGTCAGGTCACCTGGCCGATGCTGAACAGCGAACGCCATGCCGGGGCCGAAAGCATCGCCAAAGGTGTTCCGGTTAGGTTTCGCCATACCGAGGCGCAGCTTGCCAATTACGGGGTCGAGGTGGAATTCCGCGATGAAATCCGGCGGCAGTGGATCCTGACCCTGCTGGGCGGCTTGCTGTTGATCGCGGGGTTCGGCGTGGCGCTGAACATGTCCATCACCAAACGGAAAGGAGCCTGATCATGGCACCGTATCATGTTGTTCTTGTGCATTTTCCCACAGCGCTTTGGATGGTGGCGGGTCTGGCGATCCTGTTGCGGGCGGCCACTGCGGGGCCTTTGGGGCAGATCGCGGACCGGGCGCTGCCCGCGCTTTTGGGGGCGGGGTTTGTGTTTGGCACTGCCGCCTATGTCATCGGTCTTATGGTCTGGCCGTGGGAAGCGCTGTCATCCACCCCGGTGGGGCGTAACCACATGCTGACGGCAAGCTGGTCACTGGCCTATTTCGGCCTGCTTTGGGTCACCCGCTGGGTGCAGGGGGCCACGCTGTGGGATAGCGGGGTTCGGCGGCTGGAAATGGCGGCGGTGGCGGCGCTTGGTCTGGTGCTGGTGGGGATTACCGGAACGCTGGGCGGGCATCTGATCGGTGTCTATACCGAGGTGTCGGCGGTGCTGCGCGCCATGGGATGGGAGGTTTACACGACCTATTATGTGCCCGACACCACCTTGATGATCCTGGTTGCGGCGGCTTTGGTGATGGTCGTGATCGGCTGGTTCGGGCGCGCGCGGGCCTGATTTCTGCGCAAGGGGCGGTGACAGGTGGCCGGGCGGGATACGCCCGGCCGTTTGCGTTGCCGCCCCCGGCGTTTATTTGCCTGCGGCCTTTTGCCTGCGCCGATTTGCCTGCGGGCTTTTGCGGCCGCGCACTATATGACAAAGAGACCCCGGCGCGAAACCCGATGAGGCCCCGATGACCGACACCACCATAGACCCCGCCGAAGTGGCAAAATTCGAGGCGATGGCCGCCGAATGGTGGGATCCTGAGGGCAAGTTCAAGCCGCTGCACATGCTCAACCCCTGTCGGCTGGATTATATCACCGGGCAGATCGCCGCCGAATTTGGCCGGGATCTGGATGCGGCGGCGCCGTTTGCCGGGCTGCGCGTTCTGGATATCGGCTGCGGCGGCGGGCTGTTGTCGGAACCGATGGCGCGGCTGGGGGCGGATGTGGTGGGGGCCGATGCCGCGCCGCGCAACATTCCCGTGGCGCAGGTGCACGCGCAGGCGCAGGGCCTGGCGATCGATTACCGCCACACCACCGCCGAGGATCTGGCCGCATCGGGCGCGCAGTTCGACGTGGTGCTGAACATGGAGGTGGTCGAACATGTCTCCGACCCGCAGGGGTTTCTGACCGCGTGCCAGCGGTTGCTTCGCCCCGGCGGGCTGATGATCTGTTCCACCCTGAACCGCAATTCCAAAAGCTTCGTGGTGGCGATACTGGGGGCGGAATGGGTGATGCGCTGGCTGCCGAGGGGCACACATGACTGGCGGAAATTCATCACCCCCGATGAGCTTTACGCCCTGATCCGCGCCGCCGGGCTGGTGCCGGTGGATCGCAAGGGATTTGTGTTCAACCCGGCGGGATGGTCCTGGTCGATCTCGGCCCGCGATCTGTCGGTGAATTATGTGACCGCCAGCGTGAAACCCGGATGACATCGGCGCGCCGCCCCGCCCTGTCCCCCCAACGGGGCGGCGCCTGGCCACGCGGTTTTCGCAAGTGCGAAACTCCTGCGCGCAGCCTGTATCGGGCCGCCGATGCTGACCGGCGGCGCTGGTATCTTGCCCCGCGCTATGCGCCGACCTCGGCCACGACCGGGTTGCGGCAGAGGCCGATGCCTTCAATCTCTGCCTCGACCACATCGCCGGGGCGCATCCACACCGGCGGCTTGCGGGCATGGCCGACGCCGGGCGGGGTGCCCATGGCGATCATGTCGCCGGATTCCAATGTCATCACCTCTGACAGGATCGCGATGGTCCGGGCCACCGGAAAGATCATGTCGGAGGTGTTGCTGTCTTGCATGATCTGGCCGTTCAGGCGCGACTGGATGCGCAGGCCGGTGGCGCCCGGTGCGATTTCATCGGGTGTGACCACGACGGGGCCGACCGCGCCGGTTGCGTCGAAATTCTTGCCCGCCGTCCATTGATGGGTCTTGTGCTGATAGGCGCGCACCGATCCGTCGTTGAAAACCGTGTAGCCGAACACATGGTCAAGCGCGTCTGCCTGGGTCACATGGCGGGCCGGTTTGCCGATGATCACCATCAGCTCTGCCTCGTAATCCAGCGTTTCCGAGGCATTGGGCCGGATCAGCGCTGCTTCGGCGGCAATGAGCGAGCTGCGCGCCCGCATGAACAGCGCCGGATAGTCCGGCACCTCGAACCCGCCCTCGCGCGCGTGTTCGGCGTAGTTCAGGCCAAGGCACACCACCTTGCCCGGCGCCTCGATCGGCAGCGCGGGGGTGATCAGGGCCGGATCGATGCGCGCGGTCCCCGCGGCCTGTGCCGCGGTGGCGGCAAGGCCCGGATCGCGCGCGATCCGCATCAGATCCGCGCCAACCCGCGCGTCCGCCGCGCTCAGATCCGCCGCGCCCCTTTCATCGATCAGGAATACACGCCCCCCGGGCACCCCCTGCGTGGTGCCAACCATCAATCGCATATGGTTTCCTTTCCCTCGCCTGGATCAATCTGTAGGCAGCGGCGGATGGTGAGTCAATTAACGCGATATTCTGCCTGTCGCGATATTTGCCTGTCGCGGTATTTGCTTGTCGCGGTATCCGTGCGAATTTACCGTGGCGGGGAACGCCAGACAAACAGGTGTCGCGATGTCACAACTTTATCGGCTGAACGAAATGCTGTCGTCGCTGGTCAGGCACGGCGCGTCTTTTCTGGAGCGGCCTTCGCAAGGCGCGACAAGCCCGGATGACCTGATCGCGCTGTGCCGCAAGCTGCTGACGACCGAGGGAGAGCCATCGGGGATGGTGCTGGCCGCGCAGATCCTGAACGGGTATCTTGCCGCGCCCCAGGATGATCGCGTTGCATTTTTCGGCTTGCTGGCCACGGAATTCGATCTGGACCCGGCACCGCTGCGCGCCGCGCTGGACGCGCATGAGGCAGAGAACACCACCGAAACCCTGGCCGCGCTGATCGCGGCGGCGGAACCGCCGCGACAGGATCTGTTCCGGCGCCTGAACACCGCGCCGGGTGGCACCGCCCGCATCGTGGACATGCGCCGCGATCTGCTGGCGGCGAGTCGCCAGAACCACGACCTGCGCCGGGTCGATGCCGATCTGCGGCATCTGTTGATGTCGTGGTTCAACCGCGGGTTTCTGATTCTGCAATCCATCGACTGGGGCACCTCGGCCGAAGTGCTGGAAAAGATCATCGCCTATGAGGCGGTGCACCAGATCACCAGTTGGGACGATCTGCGCCGCCGCCTGCAACCCGCCGACCGGCGCTGTTTCGGGTTTTTCCACCCGGCG
This sequence comes from Paracoccaceae bacterium, assembly GCA_014359745.1. GTDB lineage: Bacteria > Pseudomonadota > Alphaproteobacteria > Rhodobacterales > Rhodobacteraceae > JACIYW01. Next base: position 3,918 of record JACIYW010000083.1, read on the forward strand.
CTGCCGCGCGAGCCGCTGATATTCGTCGAGGTGGCGCTGACGCGGGGCATTCCGGGCAGTATCGGCGGGCTTCTGGCCGAAGACCGCGCCGCCATTGCCGCCGATGAGGCCGACACGGCGGTGTTCTATTCCATTTCCAACTGTCAGGACGGGCTGAAGGGGATTTCCTTTGGCAATTCGCTGATCAAGCAGGTGGTCGAGGATCTGTCGCGCGATCTGCCGGGGCTGAAGACCTTTGTCACCCTGTCGCCGATACCGGGGCTGCGGCGCTGGTTGGATCAGACCGGACGGGTGGTTCCCGACGATCAGCCGCAGCTGTTCCAGCAAATGGCCGCGCTTTACCTGCTGGAGGCGCGGCGCGGCGATGGCAGCCCCGCCGACCCGGTGGCCCGGTTCCACCTTGGCAACGGCGCGCAGATCCACGCGGTGCACAGCGGCGCCGATCTGTCGGAGAACGGGTTGGCGCAATCGGGCGGCGCGATGGTGAATTATCTTTACAACCTGCCCAGGATTTCCCGCAATCTGGAAGCCTTCATCACCAAGGGCAGCATCGCTGCATCTTCCGAGGTGCGGGCGCTGGCCACCGAGGCGCGACGCCGCGACGCCCAGAAAGCGCCCGCCAGCAAGGCGGTCGGCAAGGACGGCGGCTGAGGCCGGTCAGCGCGGGTGTCGGCCCGTCGGGGTCAAAGCCTCTCGCGGTGCGCGCATGGCGGGCGCGGGATTTGAGTATTTTTTCGAGAGGATGTGCAAAGGGAGGGGCAGAAGGAAAGCCGATGGCGGTACGGCGCTGCCGCTTGCGCAGTCAGCCGCCGACAGCGCCGCGCGGGCCGGGCGACATTTTCGCGCAACCTGCCGGGAATGTGGATAATTGGCCGCGATCCGCTTGGCCTTGGCGCGCAAACGGGTCTAAATTGCCGCCATGTCACTTTGGGCCCGCATATCAGACGCCATATCCGCCCTCGCCAAGGGCGAAGGCCTGGCCGAGGCGCTTGATCGCCTGCGCACCCCGCCCCAACGCTCGGTTGCCTTCGCCATCGCGGTGATCGCGCTGGGCGCGAAGCTGGCCAAGGCCGACGGGCAGGTCACCCGCAACGAGGTGGCCGCCTTCCGCGAGGTGTTCACCATCCCCCCCCACGAAGAGGCCAACGCCGCGCGCGTCTTCAACCTGGCGCGGCAGGATGTGGCGGGGTTCGATCTGTATGCCCGCAAGATCGCCGCCATGTTCCGCGATGATGAACAGGTGCTGATCGACCTGATGGAGGGGCTGTTTCACATCGCCTTGGCCGATGGCATATATGACGCGGCCGAAGATGCGTTTCTGGCAAAGGTGGCGGCGATTTTCGAACTGGGGCAGCCATGCTTTCGCAGCCTGCGCGCCCGGTTCGTGCCCGATGCCGGGCGCGACCCCTGGGAAGTGCTGGGCATCGCCCCCGGCACCCCGCTGGAAGAGGCGCGGCGCGCCTGGCGGCAGGCGGTCATGCAAAGCCATCCCGACAGGATGCTGGCGCGCGGCGTACCCGCCGAGGCGGTGAAAATGGCCGAATCCCGCCTGCGCGACATCAACCGCGCATGGGAAGAGATCAGCCGGGGTCAGGCGGCCTGACCGGGCCACGCCGGGGACGAGTGCAAGGGGACGGGATGCGCATCGCAACCTATAACGTCGAATGGTTCACCAGTCTTTTTGACCGGCACGACCGGCTGATCGAAGACGACGGCCCTTCGGGGCGCTGGGGCATCGCGCGCGGTGATCAGATCGCGGCGCTTGGCCATGTGTTTCGTGCTATCGATGCCGATGCGGTACTGGTGATAGAGGCCCCCGATCAGGGCAGCCGCCGCTCCACCACCCGCGCGCTGGAAGGTTTTGCGCGGCGTTTCGATCTGCGCTGCGATCGGGCGCTGATCGGCTTTGCCAGCGAAACCCAGCAGGAAATCGCGCTGCTTTACGATCCCGCCGTGCTGCGTGTCCTCCACGATCCGCAGGGCGGTGACGATCCGCAGGCCGCCCCCCGGTTCGACGGCGTTTTCCAGATCGACCTTGATCTTGATGGCAGCCCCGACCGCATCCGCTTTTCCAAGCCGCCGCTGGAACTGCGGGCCGAAACCGCCGGTGGCACCAGGTTTCGCATGATCGGGGTGCACGCGAAATCCAAGGCGCCGAACGGCGTGCGCACCCCTGCCGAGGCGCTGCGCCGGGGCATCGCGAACCGGCGCACGCAATATGCGCAATGTCTGTGGCTGCGCGCCCGGATCGAGGCGCATCTGGCTGCGGGCGATCCGCTGATCGTGTTGGGCGATCTGAACGACGGGCCGGGCCTTGACGAATTCGAGCAACTGTTTCCCCGCACCGGCGTGGAAATCGTGATGGGCGCCGATGCGCCGCCCGGCGCCCGCCTGCACGATCCAAACGCGCGCCGGGCCTTTGCCGGGAATGGCCACGCGCCGCCCGCAACCGCCCGATTTCCCGACAGTGACGGCGGGCCGCCGCTGTCGGCGCTGGTCGATTATGTTCTGCTGTCATCGGATCTGTGCGCGCGCGCGCCGGTCTGGCGCATCTGGCATCCGTTCGACGATCCGGCCTGCCGGGCCGACGCGGATCTGCACATGGCGCTCTTGGTTGCGTCGGATCATTTCCCGGTCAGCGTCGATCTTGATATCTAACCCCATGATCGCGGAGTGATCTGACATCTGGGTTGGCGGCCTCTCCCACGGCATTCTTTGTTCGAGGGTTGCGCCAGATAGGCTGCTGCCGAGCCGCAAGAATGGGGGAGACCTTTGCGCCCAGGGGAATGGGATGACTTGAATTCACAGATTTTCAAGGATTTTGGCGAAGTAATTTTCGTCCCATGCGGCGATTGGGGAGACCGTGCAGAATTTTGTGCCTTGGCGCATTTTGTTACCGGCCCGGTCGAAAGAACGGCGCGCCGTCTTGCCGTCGATGGCAACGACGCCCGCAATGCCCCCGTCCAGTGCGTGCGTCCAGGCGATGAAGCACGGCCGGAAGGCCTGCCCATCCGGCGCCGCATGGCACCGCACACAAGGCCCAAAGCAGAACCTCGTCGAGCGGATAACGCACCTTCCCGGATTTTTCTTCGCTGTTTATCGCTGCCAGCGCTATCACGCCCCAACGAAGTGTGCCGATCCGCTGTTTTGGCAGTTCCCTGTGCAGCGCAACGCGCCGCTTGCGAGGGAGCGATTTGGCCGTGTCGGTCCGCGTATCTTCGACCATCCGGCGCAGATCGGTGTGTTCGGCATAGACCCTCACCACGGCGGCCACGGTATCGTCATGCAATGACGGGACAGAGGCCGCGACGGCCTTGAACATGATGGGCGCGCTTTCCATTGTGGCGAAGGGATAATATTCGACCGGCGGCCCCCCAGTCGTCTTCCCCGTCGCCTTACAGGATCATGTCCTGTACCGTCCGGGCGTGTTTGCGGATCGGTTGATTGTCGAGCTTGTCCACCAGCGCGACGATCTCTCCGCGCAGTGCAACCAGCGTGTCCAGCCCTGCGTGATCGCGCGTCTTTGCTTCACGATAACTTGTGATCAGGAAGGTGACAAATCACCCAAGCACGATGATCGAGCCGGTAAGAAGCGAGAGGTAGATATCGCCACGGTCAGCCACGGTCAGTCACGGGCAGCCGGTCGGAAAGAAGGAATGCCGCCAGACCACCAGGAATCAGAAACGGCGGGAAAACCCCTCTATAACCCGGCGAAACCGTTCCCGCAGAAGCGGCGGAATGATCAGCGCATAGGCTGTCAGACAGATCGCGGCAAATAGCAAGACCGCGGTCAAGCCCGGCAGATGCCCGCGATCCCAGTCCGGTATGGCGCCCAAGCCGACCGAGGCCGCCAGCAGCAGAACTATCGTGACCCGCATGCCTGTGGCGCCCCCGGCCGGAGCCTATTCAAACTCCATGATCACGTCATCCACCCGCAGGCTGGCGCCGGGGCTGGCGTTGATGGATTTGACCACGGCGCGGCGTTCGGCGCGCAGGGTGTTTTCCATCTTCATCGCCTCGACCACGGCCAGCGGCTGACCTTCCTGCACCTCGTCGCCCTCGGCCACATCAAGGCGCACCACAAGGCCCGGCATCGGGCAAAGCAGGAATTTCGACGTGTCGGCGGGCTGCTTTTCGGGCATCAGCGCGGCCAGCGCGGCCTGGCGGGGGGTGCGCACCACCGCCTTGATATCGGCGCCGCGATAGCGCAGGCGGGCGCCGCCGCGGATGAAATCCACTTTCACGATCATCTCTTCGCCGCCGACCAGACCACGAAACAGCGGGTTGCCCGGCGTCCAGTCGGATTGGACCGCCAGCGTCTCGCCGCCCTCAAAGGCAACATCGGTGCCTGTTTCGGTCTCGTCGATCCGCACCGGGAAGGTGTCACGCCCCAGGAACACGACGTAATCGTTTTCCAACCGGCGGCGGTGATTGGCCATCGCGCCCGAGATTTGCGCGGCGCGCGCCTCTTTGCGCATCTTCATGTGGCCCGCCGCCGCGGCAAGGCGTTGCAGCGTGGCGGCATCGGGGGTGACGCCGGAAAAGCCATCGGGATATTCCTCGGCGATGAAGGCGGTGGTGATGGCGCCCGCCACAAAACGCGGATGGTCCATCACCGCGGCCAGGAACGGCAGGTTGTGGCCGATGCCCTCTACCTCGAAGGCATCAAGGGCGCGGCGCATCTCTTCGATCGCTTGCGCGCGGTCGGGCGCCCAGGTGCACAGTTTGGCGATCATCGGGTCGTAGAACATGCTGATTTCGCCGCCCTCATAGACGCCGGTATCGTTGCGCACCGCATGGGTTTTCGTTGCTACCTCGGCGGGCGGGCGATAGCGCGACAACCGGCCGATCGAGGGCAGGAAATTGCGATAGGGGTCTTCGGCATAAAGGCGGCTTTCCATCGCCCAGCCGTTGAGCGCGATATCCCCTTGCGCGAAGGGCAGCTTTTCGCCTGCCGCGACGCGGATCATCTGTTCCACAAGGTCGATGCCGGTGATCAGTTCGGTGACGGGGTGTTCCACCTGAAGCCGGGTGTTCATTTCAAGGAAATAGAAGTTGCGATCGCCATCCACGATGAATTCCACCGTGCCGGCGCTGGTATAGCCCACGGCGCTGGCCAGCGCGCAGGCCTGTTCGCCCATCGCGCGGCGGGTATCGGCATCCAGAAACGGCGATGGCGCCTCTTCGATCACCTTCTGATTGCGGCGCTGGATCGAACATTCGCGTTCGTGCAGATAGACGGTGTTGCCGTGCTGATCGGCCAGCACCTGAATTTCGATGTGGCGGGGCTGGGTGACGAATTTCTCGATAAAGATGCGGTCATCGCCGAAACTGCTGGCGGCCTCGTTCTTTGACGATTCGAACCCCTCGCGCGCCTCGGTGTCATTCCAGGCGATGCGCATCCCCTTGCCGCCGCCGCCCGCCGATGCCTTGATCATCACCGGATAGCCCACCTCCCGGCTGATCTTCACCGCCTCTTCGGCATCGGCGATCTCGCCCATATAGCCGGGCACGGTGGACACGCCCGCCTCTGCCGCCAGTTTCTTCGATGTGATCTTGTCGCCCATCGCCTCGATCGCCGTGGCGGGCGGGCCGATGAAGGCGACGCCCGCTGCCTCCAACGCCTCGGCGAATTTGCGATTCTCCGACAGGAACCCATAGCCCGGATGCACCGCCTGCGCGCCGGTCTGGCGAATGGCGGCCATCACCTTGTCGATGACGATATAGCTTTGGTTGGCGGGCGCCGGCCCGATATGCACCGCCTCATCGGCCATCTGGACATGCAGCGCATGGGCATCGGCATCGGAATAGATCGCCACGGTCTTGATACCCATCTTGCGTGCGGTCTTGATCACGCGGCAGGCAATTTCGCCGCGATTGGCAATGAGGATTTTTTCGAACATCGTGACTCCCTTATGTGTCGAATCGGCGCCGCGCCCGGCGTTTTTTCCAAGATTTGGAATGTTCTATAGTACTACCGACCCCGCCGTCACGCGCCATCTGCCGGTTGCATCCGGGACATTTAGCGCACAGCCTTGGAATGAGTCATTCGAAAAGATCGATTTTCATGCAGATTTATCTGCCGGTCACAAAATTGTTGCCATGCCACGAGACTCAGGGTCAGACGCGAAACTATCCGCGCATTTTTTTGTGCATTTTCATGCTTTTGAGAGGTGGCGTGTGACACGGCGGCTGTGGACGATGGTGCGATCGGCCACCCATCCGCGCGGTAGGGGCGCAAAGCCTTGCCCCACATCGAAGCGGTTGACGATCCGCCCGGCCCATCGCCCGAATGGCATTCAGCGCATCGGGCAGTTTGGGGCCCGCATAACTGCCATCGGTGTCGCATAGCCCTTAACAGGCCGTTGAAATAGTCGACGGGCCAGACTGGTGTTCTTCCGATTGAGCGAACGCGCCGCCGTATCAAGCCAATCGGCGCAATCCGGATTGGAGCACCCGCAGGTTCAGCCCGAAACAGCGCACCAGTTTCCGGGGAAAGTTGAACCGGTGGGTACTCCCGATAGCCGCCATAAACCGGGCCGCCACCGTCAGATCGACGCCCGTGATGGTCAGCAGCCGCTGGATTGCCCTGTCATAAATCGCGTCCTGGGCGATGTCACGGTCGAGCACGGCAAGACCCTTTCCGACCGGAACGGCGACGTAGCCAGCCATCCAGATACCGAACAGAATCCCCATATACTCTGGCCGGTTGCCGATGTGGATCGCCACCCGCGCGCCTGCGGGCTGTCCGCGCGCGCAGGCCCGCGGCCAGCGCCGCGCTGCGGTTGCGCAGGCCGGTCTGCAGCGTTTCAGCTTTTCGTTGAATCGACGGAAAACGCCACAGGTTATTGATCTGTCAAATTTTGAACCGAACAAGTCTATCAACTTTTTCTGAGATTGCTTTAGGTGCAGAAGGTCACGCTGCCCAGGCAGATCGCGGGACGTTCGGCAAAGGTGCGGGCGGATTGCGCCAGGAGTCAGGCGATGTTCATGCCCGGCCCTCAGATCCTCCGCGTCTGGCCCTGCCAGAACACGTCCCGGATATCCTTCTTGCGCACCTTGCCCACCGGGCTGCGCGGCAACTCGTCCCAGACCACAACCGATTTTGGGGCTTTCACGCTGCCCAGTTGCTCCTTGCAGATGCGGATGATCTCGTCAGGGTCTACTTTGGCTCCGGGCTTGAGTTCGATCACCGCCTTGACGGCCTCGCCCCATTTCTCGTCGGGCACCCCGATTACCGCGCAGTCCTGCACGGCGGGATGTGCCCAGATCACCTGTTCGACCTCTGACGGATAGACGTTGAACCCGCCCGAGATGATCATGTCCTTCTTGCGATCGACGATATAGAGATAGCCGTCGTCGTCGATATACCCGACGTCGCCGGTATGGTGCCACCCGTGCTGCGAGGCCTCGGCCGTCGCCTCGGGGTTCTTGTAATAGCCCTTCATCACCAGATTTCCGCGCACCACGATCTCGCCGCGTTCGCCACGGGGCATCAGGTTGCCCTCATCGTCCATGATCGCCACCGGCGTCAGCAGCGTGGGCCGCCCGCAGCTGGCCAGCCGGTGTTCGCGGGCCGGATCGCCCAGCACGAGGTGATCCTCGGCGGTCAGCAGCGCGCAGAACATCGGGGATTCGGCCTGGCCGAAGCTTTGCACCATCACCGGGCCGAAGATCTTCAGGCACTGGCGCAGCTTGTCCACCGCCATCGGCGCCGCGGCATAGAAGAAGCCGCGCAGCGACGGAAAGCCGCGTGACTCGATCCCCGGTTCGGAGAGCAGCATGTAGATCGCCGTGGGCGGCAGGAAAAGATGCGTGACCTCTTCGCGCGCGATGGTGTCGAGCACCCGCTTGCCGTCAAAGCCCGGCAGGATGATATTGCGGACCCCGGCGGCCATCAGCGCCACGGCAATCAGGCCGGCGGCATGGGTCATCGGCGCAATCAGCAGGTGGACCGGCGCGGGGCCGACTTTCAGGCCGGAATAGAAATTGGCGATCATCGTGCCCAAGTTCAACTGGCTCAGCATGATCCCCTTGGGCCGTCCCGTGGTGCCACCCGACGAGAGAATGCCAACCAGATCGTCGGGCGCCAGCCTGACGTCCGGATCGGTGTCGTCGGCGCCCGCCAGCCAGTCATCCAGACATGGGCCTTCCGACCCGGCGCGGTCAAGGCAGATGAACCGCCGGATCTTGGGGCACAGCGCCTTGATCCGTTCCATCGCGGGTTCGAAACTGCTGTGATAGAAAAGGATCCCGACGTCGTTGTGATCCAGAATATAGGCGTTCTCGTCGATACCATTCTTGGCGTTCACCGGCACCCAGACCGTGCCAGAGCGGAACAGGCCCAACATCGCCTCGAAACCGCTGACGCAGTTGGGGCTGTAGATGCCGGCCATGTGGCCAAAGCCGAAGCCCTCTGCCGCGATGGCATTGGCAAGGCGATAGGTGCGCGTCTGCACCTCGCGGAAGGTCCGGCTGACCTTTTCATCTTCCAGGCAGACCCGGTCGGGGTTGATTGAAACACCGCGGTCGAAAAAGTCGATCAGACGCATGATACCCTCCCTGGCGTTGCAGCAGCGTGATCACCTATACTGTTTTCTTGTATCAGTGGAACCCTGCCGCCGCTCTCGGCCAGCCCGATCCGTACACCCTTCCCCTGGCGCGCGCGCCTTGCCGGTGATCTCGGCCAGGCTGCGGACCCGGTTGGGCACAGCACGCGCCAGAGGCGAGATGCTTCAGGTGCCCGAGGAAGGGGCGCGCCACATGAACCAGGTCGGGACCAGCGCAAGCAGGAATATACCGCATACGACAAGGAAACTGTCCTGGAAGGCCGCGTTCGAGGACTGGATCACCACGGTCTGACCCAGGAACGACGCAG
>JACIYW010000084.1 GCA_014359745.1 Paracoccaceae bacterium
GACGCCGGCCATATGGGCGCGGATCGCCTCGAGCGAGCCATCGGCAAAACCCAGGTACTGCTGAACCTCGAAGGCCTGCGCCCCGGTACCGGCGGCGAGCAGCGCCACGGCGCCGGCGAATAATCCTTTCTTGCGCATGAAATCCCCGCGTTTCCCTAATCTGGCCCATGATAATGGAGACGGCGCAATTCTGGCAACGCCGTATGACAACAGCATCACAATGACGGCGCCTTTGGGCGCTACCGAGTCATCTGACACCGGCAGCACTGCCACCTTTCACCGTCCGGCTGTCGGGCAATGGCGATGCCCTCCAACATGACGCCGGTGGTGATCATGCGGACGGCGGTCTGCATCGCCGTGCGGCGCACCAGCCGGATGCAGTCCACCAGCGAGCGCACGCTTCGCGTTCGACGGGCGGCACCGTGGTCTGCAGCCAGATCGCAGTGGCGAGCGAGGCATGGGTCGCGGAGATTTCGCCGAGGGAGCCGCGGATTTCAGTCGCGCCGTTCAGTACCAGCCGCCCGCGCATCCTCGCCGTGGCGCTGGCGTTGATCTTGTAGAGCAGCGTCGCGCCGAAGAGGTAGGTGCCGTCTGCGAGTGCCACGAAATGGTTGTTCGCGGCGTCGAAGGCCCCCTGATCGTTGGTGTCGGTGTTGTTCAGACCGATTTTCATCCATGTCCCGACGCCGACGTAGTTGTCGTAGTTGGTCCAGGCCTCACATGGGCGTTTCGATGTCAACGGTTGGTTTTCGGTCACATGATGGTGCTCCGTCTGTTTCAGGATCCGAGGTCCGAGCCCGAACCCCTGTGCATAGCGTGCGCGGCGGATTGTGCGTCGAAATGTGTTGCAAAACATGAGAAAACGGCGGAGCGCCTTTGTGGCGTGTTCCGATAAGTTTTTGTTTTGTTTGATTTATTGCCAAAACCGCAGTGGATTTTGTGGCGGAGAGACAGGGATTCGAACCCTGGGAAGGCTTTCGCCCTCAACGGTTTTCGAGACCGCCCCGTTCGACCACTCCGGCACCTCTCCGCGCTGGGGTCTTGGGGCGATTTAGTCGGATGTGGCGTGGGACGCAAGACCGATTTGCGAACTTCTTTCATCGGGGTCATCGGGAAATGATCCTGCCCGGTCATATGGGGCGGGTGCATCCGGTTTCACCTTGCCGCACGCACCCTGAAACCGGGCTGCCCCCCAGCCCCTGCCCCGTGGCGCGGGCTTCTCAATGCAGCGGGTGGTTTGGAAGCCTTGCGGCGAGGGGCGTGCCGTCAGCGGGGTACGGGCGCCCAGCCGCGTTCAGGCGGCAAGCACGATCAGCACCAGGCTGATCAGCAACAGCGCTATACCCGCGCCCTCGGACCAGGTGGATTTTTCGCGGAACCACAGGATCGAGACGACAAGACCGAACACCAGTTCCACCTGCCCCAAAGCCCGCACATAGGCGGCATTTTGCAGGCCAAAGGCCACGAACCAGCCGAACGACCCCGCCACCCCGGTCACCCCCACCGGCCCGGTGGCACGCCAGGCGCGCAGCACGCGCGAAATCTGCCCCGGTTCGCGCCAGATCAGCCATAGCCCCATCACCACCGTCTGGAACACGGTGACAAGCGCCAGCGCCAGCACGGCCCGCAGCACCACATCCCCGCTGGCCACGGCCAGCGTCGCCCCCCGATAGCCCACCGCCGCCACCCCCAACAGCGCCCCCGCCAGCAGCCCCAGCGCCATCGCCCGGCTGAACAGGCCGCGCAGCGACCAGGTTGCCGGCTTCCCGGCGATCGCGTTGCCGCGCGACAGCACCAGCACCCCGGCAACCCCGATCAGGATCGCGACAAGACCGGGCAGACTGACCACTTCGCCAAGGAAAAGCCACGAAAAGCCGACGGTCAGCAAGGTTTCGGTTTTGGTAAAGGCAATGCCAACCGCAAAGCTGCGTTCGGAAAACAGCGCCACCGTGCAGAAGGTTCCGACAATCTGGCCCATCCCGCCCGCGACCGCGAACAGCCAGAACCGGGGGGCAAGATCGGGCATCCCCTGCCCCGACGCTGCGATCAATGCCAACGCCCCCGCCCCTGCCAGCGGCACCGCATACAGAAACCGTGAAAACGTGGCCCCGCCCGTGGAAAGGCCAAGCCCCCGCAACCGTTTTTGCAGAGAGAACCGCAAGGTCTGAATGGCGCTGGCGGCAAGGGTGACAAGGATCCAGGGTTCCATCGCGGCGCTATGCACCCGCGCCGGGGCGCTGTCGAGGGGCGGGTGGGAATGGGTGTGCGATTTCCCGGCGCCTGCGCCTGTGCAGGGTGCGGACCCTCCGGGGGGAGTATTTTTTCAAGGTGATGATCAAGGGCGGATTGTTACTGGGGGGCGTGGCCGGGGGTGATGCCGCGTGTCATTCCATCACGCACCTGCGCCTCGCAATGGGCGGCAAGCGATTTGCGATCGGCGAAATCGGCCACGCGCACCGGCGGGTGGAAGATCACATCCACCCTGCCGGTTCCGGTGCTGGCCAGGATCGTCAGGAAATGCGGCCCAAAGGCCATGTCGCCCCACCAGGCATAGTGGCGCGGATCCTGGCCATTGGCCGGGGTATAGCGCAGGCTGACCGGTTGAAGGCGCATGACTTCCCCAAGGCCGGGACTGAAGAATGCGGCGAACAACGTTGACTTGAAAGGCAAAACGCGCTGGCCATCGGTGCTTGTGCCTTCGGGAAAGAAGGCCAGGCGATGACCGGCATTCAACCGCGCCTCAAGCTGGCGCTTTTGCGCTGCGGCCTCGCGGCCGGATCGGCTTATGAACAGGGTGCCGGTTGCGCGGGCAAGCCAGCCGATACCCGGCCAGGCGGCCACTTCGGATTTCGACACGAAATAGACGCGCTGAACGGCGTTGAGCGTGAAGATGTCAAGCCATGAGGCATGATTGGCCACAACCGCCCCGGTGCCGCGCATCGGCGTGCCACGCACCCCCAGCCGGATCCCCAGAAGGATCAGCGTGGCCCGGCATACCGCCTGGGTGATGAACGGGGTCACCGGGCGATCTTCGCCGCACAGGGGCCGTTCCACCAGCCGGATCAACAACAAAAGCACCAGCCCGCCATAGGTGATGACAACAAGCGGCAGACCGCGCAGCGCCACCAGTGCCCAGCCCGCGGGGCCAATTCGCGCCAAGGCCGGCTGATCGGCGGAATGCCATGTCGGGCTCATCCCGGTGCCCCGGCCTTGCGGGTGTAGAAATCGCGGTGCCGGGCCGACATTGCCGCCGTATCCATCACCAGGCACACATCGGTCGTGTTGAATTCCCGGTCGATATAGGCGCCATCGCCCACACAGCCCCCGACCCGAAGGTACGCCTTGATCAGCGCGGGTGTCGCAACCATGGCGGCGCGCCGGTCGATCTGGTCGGGGGGCAGCAGGTCCATTTCCAGGCGATGATCGCCGCGCGCCCGCACCCGCAGCGGTTCGGGCGCAAGATGGTGATGATAGAGATAGGACAACGGCAGTTTCAGCGCCTCGATATCGGTGCCGTGAAAGCTGGCGACGCCGAACAGAACCTCTATCCCGCGCTGGTGGACGTAATCGGCCAGACCGTTCCACAAATGATACATCGCCGTGCCGCCGCGATAGTCGCGATGCACGCAGGATCGCCCGAGTTCCAGCAACCGCCGCCCCGATTGCACAAGCGGGGCAAGATCATATTCGCTTTCGGAATAATACCGGCCCAGCGTTCGGGCGCGTTCATCGGTCAACAGCCGGTAGACGCCGACAACGCGATCTGTCTTGCGGTCTTCATCGATCAGGATCAGGTGGTCATAATAGGGATCGAACGCGTCCTGTTCGATCCCGGCCGCATGATCGACCATCGGGCCGTCACCCCCCAGTTCGCGCACGAACACCTCATACCGCAGGCGCTGTGCGGCGTGCAGATCCTCGGCATCCCTGGCCAGGCGAAGGGTGAACTGCGCATCGGATGTGATCATCGGTTTCAGCGTCCCACGTCGCGGCATCCGTGCAAGGCTTGTAGGCGCTTGGCACATGCGGCGCAACCATCCCATCCCGACCAGATTGACACACCCATGGGCTGTGATAACCTTACCCACGCAACCCTGAACATTCAGGGGCGCGCGTTAATTATTTCAAGGGCCACCTGCGATCCATCGATGACAACCTTGCCGGCGTCCCGAAAGTTCACAGTAATCCGATGACCGATGCGGGATTGCACCTGTCCATGCCCCCAGTCGGGCCGGGCGGGAAGGGCCACGATCATGCCCGGTTCCAGTATCGGGTTCAAATCATTCATGCGGCGCCCTTTCCCGGCGCGCCCGAACGAGGGCCCAATGCCAGACAAACCTGACGTTCTTGCCCTTCTGGGGTCGCGCATCTGCCACGATCTGATAAGCCCGTTGGGCGCGATCGGCAATGGTGTGGAGCTTTTGCACCTTTCGGGTGTTTCCGGGCCGGAAATGGTGTTGATCGAAGAAAGCGTGGAAAATGCCAATGCCCGCATCCGGTTCTTTCGGGTGGCCTTTGGCCTTGCCGCGCCCGATCAGCGCATCGGGCAGCCAGAAATAACCAGCATTCTGAACGATCTGTGGCGTGGTCATCGCCTGAAACCGGATTGGCAGGTGACGGGCGACGTGCCCCGAACCGAGGCCAAGCTGGCGTTCTTGCTGCTTTTGTGCCTCGAACACGCCATGCCCTGGGGCGGCAGGATCACCCTTGGCCGCACCGGTACGCACTGGTCTGTCGAGGCATCGGCCGACCGGCTGCGGGTGGTCGAGGCGGCGTGGTCGCGCCTGACCATGGCCAGCGGCCTGGAAGGGCCGATATCGCCGCCCGAGGTGCAGTTTGCCCTGGTCCCCGCCGAATTGCGCGCCCAAAAGCGCAGGCTGGAGGCGCGGATCACCGAAACCACCATCACCCTGCACTATTGAACCGCCCAGGGCCTATCGCACCCAGTCAGGTCCGAACTGTTACCGCCCAAGAAAACGCCCTTTCGTTTCATCTTGGAACAAATACTCATCTCCCGCGCCCGCCACGCGCGCGCCGGTCGGGGCAATGCTCCCACGGGCCGAAATCCGCTTCACCCGCGGATCGTCCCATCGCCGCTGACGAGATATTTGAAACTTGTCAGTTGCTCGGCCCCGACCGGCCCGCGCGCGTGGATCTTGCCGGTCGCGATGCCGATTTCCGCCCCCATGCCGAATTCCGCGCCATCCGCGAACTGGGTCGAGGCGTTGTGCATCAGGATCGCGCTGTCCAGCCGGGCAAAGAACCGATCGGCCGCGGCCGCATCCTCGGTCAGGATCGATTCCGTGTGGCCAGAGCCATAGCGCCGGATATGCGCCATCGCTTCATCAATATCATCAACCACTTTCGCGGCGATCTTCATGTCAAGGAATTCCATTCCCCAATCCTCGGCCGTGGCCGGAACGCTGCCACGCAGCCCTTCGGCCCGCACCTCTACCCCCGCGGCGATCAGGTCATCGACGATCTGCTGACCAAGGGTTGCCGCCACATCGCGGTGCACCAGCAGGCATTCGGCGGCGCCACAGATCCCGGTGCGCCGGGTCTTGGCATTCAACACCACCGCGCGGGCCTTGGCCGGGTCGGCGGCGCGATCCACATAGATATGGCAGATGCCTTCCAGATGGGCGAACACCGGCACCCGCGCCTCGGCCTGCACAAGGCCCACAAGGCCCTTGCCACCGCGCGGCACGATCACGTCGATGAAGTCGGTCATCCGCAACATCGCTGACACCGCCGCGCGATCGCGGGTCGGCACCATCTGCACCGCATCCTCGGGCAGGCCGGCGGCGCGCAGCCCTTCTACCAGGCAGGCATGCAGCGCCCCCGACGAATGAAAGCTTTCCGATCCGCCGCGCAGGATCACCGCGTTGCCCGCCTTCAGGCACAGCGCGCCCGCATCCGCCGTCACATTCGGGCGGCTTTCATAGATCACCCCGACCACACCCAAGGGCGTGCGGACCCGGCGGATATGCAGCCCCGAAGGCACATCCCATTCCGCCAGAACCGTGCCCACCGGATCGGGTTGCGCCGCCACCGCGCGCAGGCTGTCGGCGATGGCACCAATGCGCCCTTCATCCAGCGCCAGCCGGTCCATCATCGCCGCCGAAAGGCCCTTGTCGCGCCCATAGTCCAGATCGCGCGCATTGGCGGCGATGATCTGATCCTGCCGCCGCATCACCGCATCCGCGGCCCCGATCAGGGCCGCCGCCTTGGCCTTGGCGCTGGCAAACCCCAGATCGGCCGCCGCCGCCCGCGCCCGCCTGCCGATATCGTCCATCAGCCCGTCAATGCCCTGCTGTCCGTCCACGACCCTGCCCCTCATCCTCTCGATCCAAATACTCCCGCCGGAGGCACCCCAGGGGCGCCCCCTCAGATCACCATGTCATCGCGGTGAATAAGCGCCGCGCGCCCCGCATAGCCCAATATATCCCCGATCTCGCCGGATCGGTGCCCCATGATCGCCAGCGCCTCTTCGCTGGTATAGCGGATCAGCCCCAGGCCGATCCGCGCCCCGCCGGGGGCCAGGATCGCCACCGGCATCCCGCGTCCGAACGGGCCCTCAACCGAAACGACGCCTGCGGGCAGCAGCGATTTGCCCTGCGCAAGCGCCTCCACCGCACCGGCATCGATACCCACCGCCCCCGCCGGTTTCATCGCGCCGATCCAGCGTTTGCGCGCGGCCTGCGGATCGCCGTCGGCGGCGAACCAGGTCGCGGGCGCGCCATTGGCCAGGGCGTGCAGCGGGTGCAGCCCGGCCCCGGCGGTGATCGCCATCGCACACCCCCCCGCCGAGGCGACGCGCGCCGCGATCAGCTTGGTCTTCATCCCGCCCTTCGACAGGGTTGAGACCGGATCACCGGCCATCGCCTCGATCTCGGGGGTGATGCGGGTCACCAGATCCAGTCGCCGCGCGCTTGGGTCGGTCTGCGGGTTGGCGGTGTAAAGCCCGTCCACATCCGACAAAAGCACCAGTTGATCGGCGCCCACGGTTACGGCGATCTGTGCCGCAAGCCGGTCATTGTCGCCATATCGGATTTCATCGGTGGCGATTGTGTCATTCTCATTGACAATCGGCACGGTCCCCATCGCCAGAAGCGTCTCAAGCGTGGCGCGCGTGTTCAGATACCGCCGCCGGTCGCGCGTGTCTTCCAGCGTCACCAGCACCTGCGCGGCCACCAGCCCGTGCGGCGCCAGCACCTCTTCATAGGCGCGCGCCAGGCGGATCTGGCCCACCGCCGCCGCCGCCTGACTTTGTTCGAGCGGCAGCGCGCCCGGCGCCAGCCCCAGCACGCCGCGCCCCAGGGCAATCGACCCTGACGAGACAAGGATCACATCAACCCCGCCCTTGCACAGCCCGGCCACATCATCGGCAAGCGACTGCAACCAGGCGTTGCGCACCACCCCCTGCCCCTCGACCAGCAACGCCGAGCCGATCTTGACCACAAGGCGCCGGGCCGTTTTCAGGGATGCCACGTTCCATCCTCCGCCTCATCCCCGCCCGTATCGCCAGCCGCGTCCCCGGCGGCCTCATGCACCCCGCGCGCGTCCAGAACATCGGCGCGCAACCGGCGCAACAGCCCCGGAATGCCCGCCCCCGACACCCCGGAAATCAGGAACACCGGCGCGCCAACGACCCGCTGCAAGGCCGCGCGCCGCTCTGCGATCGTGTCATCATCCAGCGCGTCGATCTTGTTGAGCGCGGTCAGACGCGGCTTGTCCGCCAGCCCCGCGCCATAGGCATCCAGTTCGCCCACGATCACCGCATGATCGGCAACCACATCCTCGGATGTGCCGTCGATCAGATGCAGCAGCACCGCGCAGCGTTCGACATGGGCCAGAAACTGATCGCCCAGCCCCCTGCCCTCTGACGCGCCCTCGATCAGTCCGGGAATATCGGCCACCACGATTTCGCGCCCGTCGATGCCCACCACGCCCAGATTGGGGTGCAAGGTGGTAAATGGGTAATCGGCCACCTTGGGCCGCGCGTTCGAGGTGGCGGCAAGAAAGGTCGATTTCCCGGCATTCGGCAGGCCGACCAGCCCGACATCGGCAATCAGCTTCAGCCGCAGCCACAGAACCCGTTCCACCCCCTCCTGCCCCGGATTGGCGCGGCGCGGCGCGCGGTTGGTCGAGGATTTGAACCGCAGGTTGCCCCAGCCGCCATTGCCGCCCTTGGCCAGCAACACCCGTTGCCCGACCTCGGTCAGATCGGCGACCACGGTTTCCTCGTCCTCATCCAGAATTTCGGTGCCAACCGGCACCCGCAGCACGATATCATCGCCATCGGCGCCGGTGCGGTTCTGGCCCATGCCGCCCTGGCCATTCCTGGCAAAGAAATGCTGCTGATAGCGAAAATCGATCAGCGTGTTCAGCCCATCGACAGCCTCGGCCCAGACATCGCCGCCGCGCCCGCCGTCGCCGCCGTTCGGCCCGCCGAATTCCACGAATTTTTCGCGCCGAAAGGCCACACAGCCGCCGCCACCGCCGCCCGAGCGGATATTCACCTTGACCAGATCCAGAAATTTCATGCCATGCGCCCCAAGCGCCCCGTCAGCGCAAACCTGCCGACGCATAACAGCGCCACCGCCTTCCCTATCTCATTGCGGGGGTCAGGCTCAATCCAGTTTTCGCAGATAGGTCCAGGTTGGCACCCTGGCACCGCGCGCCACCGAATAGGTTTCCGCATCGCCCAGATAGGCAAAGCCGCAATTGCTCAGCACCCGCGCCGAAACGGCATTGTCCTGAAACACCTCGGCGAACAGGGTGCGGTCGCGCAGCGGATTGGCCAGTACCAGCGCCCGCAAGGCTTCGGATGCGAAACCGGCGTTCCAGAACGCGGGCGCCACCCAATAGGCCACTTCGGATTGTTCGCGCTCCATGCGTTTCAGCGCGATCACCCCCAGAACATCGCCCAGGCCCTGCGCCGTTCCATCCATGACCCAGACATCTTCCACACGGTCATTGGCGCGGGCGCGGGTGATGAACGCCTCGGTCGCCCCCGGCGGAAGCGGATGCGGGATCGAACGCGTGGCCTCGGCCACGCGCCGGTCCGAGGTGTACATTTCCAGAAGACCGGCGTCGGACTTGCGCAAGGGCCGCAAGATGAAGCGCCCGGCCTCGATGACCGGCTGCGCGGTGATTGTATCGTATTTCATCATTCCTCCCTCGGGTGTCGGGGCAGGGTTGCCCCGCCCGACCTTGTTAATCTGGGGATCGCCCCACCGCGGCGCAAGCCTGTTCCCCACGCCGTGATCCCGAACGCAAAAGGGGACCGGCCCCGCCGATCCCCCGTCTACATCGCGAATGTAAAGGTTCGGCTTACTCGGCTGCCTCCGCCATCGGAAGAACCGAAATAAAGGTGCGGCCCTTGATGCCCTTGTGAAAGGTCACCTGGCCCTCGGTCACCGCAAAGATGGTGTGGTCGCGGCCCATGCCAACCCCGGCCCCCGGAAACCATTTGGTCCCGCGCTGGCGCACGATGATGTTGCCCGGAATGACCGACTGGCCACCGAACAGTTTCACGCCCAGACGCCGACCCGCCGAATCGCGGCCGTTGCGCGACGAACCGCCTGCCTTTTTATGTGCCATTGATCCTTACTCCTGCGTTGCCGCGGCAACCGGGGCCGACCCCGAGCCGATCGCGGCCTTGACCCCGGTGGCATCGCCACCCGTGGCCAGAATTTCGGTGATCCTGATCATCGTCAGATGCTGACGGTGGCCCTTGGTGCGCTGCGACGAATGTTTGCGGCGGCGCTTGACGAAATGGATGACCTTTTCGCCCTTGACCTGATCGACGACCTCGGCCTGCACCGCGGCACCCGCCACAAGGGGCGCGCCGATGGTGGTGGCGTCCCCGCCCAGCATCAGCACATCGTTGAACTGAACGGTTTCACCCGCTTCGGCGGCCAGCTTTTCCACGCGCAGCACGTCACCCGGCTGCACCCTGTATTGCTTGCCGCCCGTCTTGAGGACCGCGTACATCGTCTTTCCTTTGCTTCACCGCGTCCTGTGGCCCCCTTGCGGGCGTTTCGCCGGAAACCGGCACCTCGGACAGCGTGCCCCGATCAGGGCAATGTCATGACTTGCCCGCAGGAACACCCCCGCAGACAGATGCGCCGTATGAGGGAGCGACGCGGTAAAGTCAAGCGTCAAAGGCCAGCGTAACCGGCACCGTTATTGTCGCAAAGGTGCGCATCGGCACCAGCCCCGCGCACCGTGCCCCTATCGGCCCCTATCGCACCCGGCGCGCCCGCCCCCCGCGCATACCGCCCCGCCCGCCGGTGGATCTGCCGCGCGCGGCGCCTGCCGCCTGCACTGCCGCCTCGACCTCGGACTGCCGCGCCAGCGGGTCATCCGCCACCGCCAGTTCCACCGCCTCCAGCCGCCTGACCTCGTCGCGCAGGCGCGCGGCCTCTTCGAATTCCAGGTTCTCGGCGGCCTTGCGCATCGCGGTGCGCAGCCCGTCAAGATGCGCGGCCAGATTGGCCCCGACCAGCGGCGCGTCAACTGTTGCGGTGACGCGCGCCATATCGGTGTCGCCCTGCCACAGGCCCTGCAACACATCCTCGACATTCTTGCGGATCGTGGTGGGGGTGATGCCGTGGGCCTTATTATAGGCGATCTGCTTGTCGCGCCTGCGGTTCGTCTCGTTTATGGCGCGTTCCATCGATCCGGTGATCCTGTCGGCATACATGATCACCCGCCCGTCGGCATTGCGCGCCGCCCGCCCGATGGTCTGGATCAGCGAGGTTTCCGAGCGCAGGAACCCCTCTTTATCCGCATCCAGAATCGCCACCAGACCGCATTCGGGAATATCCAGCCCCTCGCGCAAAAGGTTGATGCCCACCAGCACATCGAACGCCCCCAGACGGAGGTCGCGCAGGATCTCGATGCGCTCAATGGTGTCGATATCGGAATGCATATAGCGGATGCGCACGCCCTGTTCGTGGAAATATTCGGTCAGATCCTCGGCCATGCGTTTGGTCAGCGTGGTCACCAGCACCCGCAGGCCAAGCGCGGCGACGCGGTGTATTTCATCGAGCAGATCATCGACCTGGCTGGCGACGGGGCGGATTTCGATCACCGGATCAAGCAGGCCGGTGGGGCGGATCACCTGTTCGGTGAAAACCCCGCCGGTCTGTTCCATCTCCCATGCCGCGGGGGTGGCCGAAACGAACACGGTCTGCGTGCGCATCGCGTTCCATTCCTCGAATTTCAGCGGCCGGTTGTCCATGCAACTGGGCAGGCGGAACCCGTGTTCGGCCAGCGTGAACTTGCGCCGATAGTCGCCTTTGTACATGCCACCGATCTGCGGCACAGATACATGCGATTCGTCGGCAAACACGATGGCGTTATCGGGGATGAATTCGAAAAGGGTTGGCGGCGGCTCTCCCGGCGCGCGGCCGGTCAGATAGCGCGAATAATTCTCGATCCCGTTGCACACGCCCGTCGCCTCCAGCATCTCCAGATCGAAAGCGGTGCGCTGTTCCAGCCGCTGCGCCTCCAACAGCTTGCCCTGCGACACCATCAGATCAAGCTGCTGGCGCAACTCGGCCTTGATGCCGATCGCCGCCTGCTGCATCGTCGGGCGCGGCGTGACGTAATGCGAATTGGCATAGACGCGGATCTGATCGAACGTATCGGTTTTTGCCCCGGTCAGCGGATCGAATTCGGTGATCGATTCCAGTTCCTCGCCGAAGAACGAAAACCGCCAGGCGCGGTCTTCAAGGTGGGCAGGCCAGACCTCGACCACATCGCCGCGCACCCGGAAATTGCCGCGCTGGAAACCCTGATCGTTGCGGCGGTATTGCTGCGCCACCAGATCGGACAGCATGGCGCGCAGATCATAGGTTTCACCAACCTTCAGATCCTGCGTCATCGCCGAATAGGTTTCGACCGACCCGATACCATAGATGCAACTGACAGAGGCCACGATGATCACATCGTCGCGTTCCAACAACGCACGGGTGGCCGAATGGCGCATCCGGTCGATCTGTTCGTTGATCTGGGATTCCTTTTCTATGTAGGTGTCGGAACGCGCCACATAGGCCTCTGGCTGGTAATAATCGTAATAGCTGACGAAATATTCCACGGCGTTTTCGGGAAAGAACTGCTTGAATTCACCGTAAAGCTGGGCCGCCAGCGTCTTGTTGGGGGCCAGGATGATGGCGGGGCGCTGGGTTTCCTCGATCACCTTGGCCATGGTGAAGGTCTTGCCGGTGCCGGTCGCGCCCAGAAGCACTTGATCGCGTTCGCCCGCGTTTGCCCCCGCCACCAGTTCGGCAATGGCCGTGGGCTGATCCCCCGCAGGCTGGAACGGGCTGTGCAGGATGAACCGCTGCCCGCCTTCCAGCTTCGGGCGGGTCAGCACATCGGGGCGGAACATCGGCAGGTTGGCGTTATTGTGCGGCATGGCTGATTCCTTTGGCCTCAAATTGATCCCATTGCCGCCCCGTTCAAGGGGCAAGGGCCATTTGCGAACC
>JACIYW010000085.1 GCA_014359745.1 Paracoccaceae bacterium
GTCGATCTGGAAATGCGCGGCGCGGGCGATGTGATCGGCACCGCGCAATCGGGCCTGCCACGGTTTCGCATCGCCGATCTGGAACGTCAGGCGGCGCTGATGGCGGTGGCGCAATCGGATGCGCGCGCGCTGCTGGCCATCGATCCGGCCCTTGAGGGCGCGCGCGGGCAGGCGGCACGGGTGCTTTTGTGGTTGATGGATCAGGATCGCGCGATCCGGCTGATCAATGTCGGTTAGGGGCTTTGCCCCTGTCGCGGCGCATCACGCACAAATGCGCATTTCGCCCCTTTCGCCGGTTGGATGGCTATCCTAGGCTGCGGCGAAACGGAAAGGCGGTACCATGGAAACGATGCTGGGCGTGATCGGTGGATCGGGGCTTTACGCGATTGACGGGCTGGAGGATGCAACCTGGCAAGTGGTTGAAACCCCCTGGGGGCGCCCGTCTGATCAGATCCTGACCGGGCGTCTGAACGGGCTGCGCATGGCCTTCCTGCCGCGTCATGGGCGCGGCCATGTTCATTCGCCCACCACCGTTCCTTATCGTGCGAATATCGATGCGCTCAAACGGCTTGGGGTGACGGATATCGTTTCGGCATCGGCCTGCGGATCGTTCCGCGAAGATATGGCGCCGGGCGATTTCGTTATTCTGGATCAGTATATCGATCGCACTTTCGCGCGCGAGAAAAGCTTTTTCGGCGCGGGCTGCGTGGCCCATGTCAGCATGGCGCATCCGACCTGCCCGCGCCTGTCGGCGGCCTGTCTTTCGGCGGCGATCGATGCGGGGATCACCGTTCACGATGGCGGAACCTATCTGGCGATGGAGGGGCCGCAGTTTTCCACCGTTGCCGAAAGCCGGATGTACCGCGCCTGGGGCGCCGATCTGATCGGGATGACCGGAATGCCCGAGGCGAAACTGGCCCGCGAGGCCGAGATTTGCTATGCCTCGGTTGCCATGGTGACCGATTACGACAGTTGGCACCCCGATCACGGGTCGGTCGATGTGACGCAGATCATCGCGATCCTGACCGGGAACGCGCAAAAGGCACGGTCGATGGTTGAACGGCTGCCCGAACTTCTGGGGCCCGACCGCGCGCCGTGCCCGCATGGCTGCGACCGGGCGCTGGATCACGCGCTTCTGACGGCCCCCGATCAGCGCGACCCGGACCTGATTGCGCGCCTTGAGGCGGTGGCGGGGCGGGTGCTGCGGTGAACCGGCCGGGCTGGGCGGCCCGTTTGCAAGGCCCGGCGGCGCGCGCGACGCTTGGCGGTCGCATAGCCACCCTGACCGAAGAGGCGTTTCCGGTGTTGCGCTGGTCGGTCATGGTGGGCTTTGCCCGCTACATGGCCATTTCATTCTCTGGTCTGCTTTATGATGCGGTTTACTGGTTTTTTGCCGGTCTGTTGTTCGCCTATCTGGCATCACGGTTCCTGTTAAGCCCCGAGATCAGGATTTTCTCGGGCCAGATCAGCCGCACCCGGCGTCTCGTGCAGACCGCCTTCAATTTTATGGTCTGCGTGCTGGCCTTTGTGGTGGTGCTGTGGGTGTTGAACGCGCTTGTTGACGGGTTTACCACGCTGCGCGCACAGGACGGGGTCCGCCGCACACCAGGTGTCAGCGTTGCCGCCCCAGCCATTCCATGACCGCGCCGCGCACCGATTGTTCGCCGGCCGCACCCGCCGCCTCGATCGCCGCGCGCAGGTCGTTCAGATCTGACCGGCAGATCAGATGTTTGACCGGCCCGATCGAGGCCGGGCGCATCGACAGGGTGCGCAACCCCATGGCGGCGATGCACAGCGCCTCGACGGGGCGGCCGGCATCTTCACCGCAGAACGACAGCGGCGTTCCGGTCTCGGCGCAGCGCTGAACGATCTGTCCGACAAAGTTCAGAAAGCTGACGTTCAACGTGTCATAGCGGCGGCGCACCCGTTCATTCTCGCGGTCGGCGGCAAAGAAGAACTGTTTCAGGTCGTTCCCGCCGATAGAGATGAAATCCGCCAACTCAAAAAAGGCGCGCGGCGCAAAGGCCAGACTGGGCGTTTCCAGCATTGCGCCGATTTCCAGTTTTTCGGGCAAGGCGCGCCCCAGCCGGTCTTCGCGTTCCATCACCCGCAGCAGATGGTCGCGCGCGGCGCGGAATTCATCGAACTGCGCGACAAAGGGAAACATCACCGTCAGCGGGCGGCCATTGGCGGCCCGGATCAGCGCCTGCAACTGCATGCGCAACACACCGGGCTTGTCCAGCCCGACGCGGATCGCCCGCCAGCCCATCGCCGGGTTCGGTTCGTCCTGCGGCTTGAGGTAGGGCAGCACCTTGTCCGACCCGATGTCGAGCGTGCGAAACACCACCCGCCGCCCCTGCGCCGAATCCATGACGCGCGAATAGATCGATACCAGATCGCCGCGCTTGGGCATGTGGCTGCGGATGAGAAACTGCAATTCGGTGCGAAACAGGCCCACCCCTTCGGCGCCCGATCCGATCAGCGACGGCAGGTCGGCCATCAGGCCCGCGTTCATGTCCAGCCGGATAACCTCGCCCGACAGCGCCTTGGCCGGTTTGTCGCGCAGATCGGCATAGCGTTCCTGGGCGTCGGCCTGCATGGCGATCTTGTCGCGAAAGGCCGAAGCCACGCTTTCCTCGGGGCGCAGGTGCACGATGCCCTGATCGCCGTCCAGAAAGATCGGATCGCCGTTCAGCGCCTCGGTGGTGATCCGTTTGGCATGGATGATCAGCGGGATGGCCAGCGCCCGCGCCACAATGGCGGCATGCGACCCGACCGAGCCTTCCTCAAGCACGATGCCGCGCAATTGGCGGCCGTAATCCAGCAACTCCCCCGGTCCGATGTTGCGTGCCACCAGCACCGGGTTGGGCGGCAGGGTGGCGCCGGTGTCGCGGCCCTGTCCGGTCAGGATGCGCAACAGGCGGTTGGAAAGATCGTCAAGATCATGCAGCCTGTCCCGCAGATAGGGGTCCGGTACCTGCGCAAGACGCGCGCGCGCGGCGGATTGTTCCTTTTCCACCGCCGCCTCGGCCGACAGGCCCGCCGCGATGTCTTCTTCCATCCGCCGCATCCAGCCGCGCGAATTGGCGAACATGCGGTAAGATTCCAGAACCTCGATCTGTTCCTTGTCGCTGGTCGTCCCGGTACTGACACCGGCGATCAGGCCGTCAAGGGTGCCACGCAATTCATCTATGGCTGCGCGCAGACGGGCAATCTCCGCTTCGGGATCATCTGCGACCGGGTTCGTGACCACGACGCGCGGATCGTGCAGCCAGACATGGCCCTCGGCCGTGCCTTCCTGCCCGACACTGCCGCGAAACGATACCGGGTGCTGATGCGGGGCGGCTAGTGCCGCGCCCTCGCCGGTAAAGGCGCCAAGCTCGCTCATTTCGGCAAGCACCATGGCCACCACTTCCAGCGCGTAAACCTCATCGTCGGAAAACCGCCGCGCGGCAAGCGACTGCACCACCAGCACGCCCAGCGTTTCCCCCAGGCGTTGCACCGGCACACCCAGAAAGGATGAATAACGCTCCTCTCCGGTTTCGGGCATGAAGCGGAAACCCTTTTCCGCGGGCGCGTTGGCGGTGTTGATCACCTGCCCCGACCGGGCGACCCGGCCAACCAGCCCCTCGCCCAGCCGCAGCCGCGTTTCGTGCACGGCGCCCGCCTGCAACCCTTCGGTGGCGCAAAGTTCCAGCGTGTCGGCATCGCGGAACAGATAGATCGAACACACTTCGGTGCCCATGGAATCGGCGATAAGATGGGTGATGCGGTCAAGCCGCTCCTGCCCGGCGCCTGCCTCGGCCAGGGTGTCGCGCAGGCGGCCCAGCAGCTTGCGGCTTTCAGTTTCGGTGCGTTCGGCCATTGCTCCCCGCTGTGTCTGGCTGCGGCGTCAGGCCCGACACCTTTAAGACGTTCTCAGGCCGCCTTGTCTAGCCCGAACGCATCATGCAGCGCCTGCACCGCAAGTTCCATGTATTTCCGGTCGATCAGCACCGAAATCTTGATTTCGGATGTGGTAATGACCTTGATGTTGATGCCTTCGCTGGCAAGGGCCTGAAACATGCGCGCGGCAACGCCTGCATGGCTGCGCATGCCGATGCCCACCACCGAAACCTTGGCGACGTCGGTATCGACGACCCAGGAATCAAAGGCCACATCGCCCCGGTCGCGCGCCGCCGCCATCGCCACCTCGGCGCGTTTGATCTGATCGACCGGGCAGGAAAATGTCATGTCGGTCACGCCGCCCTTGTGGCCTGCGTAATTCTGTTCGGATATGTTCTGCACGATCATGTCCACATTCACCCCCGCCTCGGCCAGGGGGCCAAAGATCGCGGCGGCGATGCCGGGGCGATCCTCGATCGTGACCAGTGTCATCTTGGCTTCGTCGCGCGAATAGGCAACGCCGGAAACGGCCCGTGATTCCATGATTTCCTCCTCGTCGCACACAAGGGTGCCGGATGTGTCGTCGGTATCTTCAAAGCTTGACAGCACCCGCAGCCGCACCTTGTAGCGCATCGCCAGTTCGACCGACCGCGTCTGCAATACCTTGGCACCAAGCGAGGCAAGTTCAAGCATCTCTTCGAACGCGATCTTGTCCAGTTTGCGCGCCTTGGCGGAAATCCGCGGATCGGTGGTGTAGATGCCATCGACATCGGTGTAGATGTCGCAGCGTTCCGCACCGAATGCGGCGGCAAAGGCCACTGCCGTGGTGTCTGATCCGCCGCGCCCCAGCGTGGTGATACGGTTCTCGGCGCTGAGGCCCTGAAAGCCCGCGACCACGGCAACCTTCATGCCTTCGGCGAATTTCGCATCGATATTGGCGCGCGGGATATCGACAAACCGCGCCGCCCCGTGCGCAGAGGTGGTCATGATCGGCACCTGCCAGCCCTGCCAACTGCGCGCGGGCACCCCCATTTCCTGAAGGCGCAGCGCCATCAGCCCCGCCGTCACATTCTCGCCACTTGCCACAACCGCATCATATTCGCGCGCATCATAAAGCGGCGAGGTTTCGTTGACCCAGCCCACCAGTTCATTGGTGCGCCCCGACATGGCCGAAACGATGACGATCACGTCATAGCCCCGATCAACCTCGCGCTGAACCTTCAGGGCGGCATTGGCGATGCGCCCGATGTCCGCCACCGAGGTGCCGCCGAATTTCATCACCAGAAGCGGCATCTCGCACTCTCCGGACTGCGCGTCAAAACGTTGGTTTCCTACGGCAAGGGGCGCCTGCGCGCAAGGGGTCGCCGCGCGCAGGCGGGGGGTTGCGGGCGGGTACGGTTCAGTTCGATTTTCGGGTCGGGCGAAAGGGCAGGGGGGCCACGTTGATCCCCTCTTCGATCAGGGCCCTGGCATCGTCGATCCGCGCCTCGCCCCAGATCGGGCGTTCGGGCACGGTGCCGGCATGGATGCGCCGGGCCTCTGCGGCGAATGTGCCGCCGACATAATCTGCCGTCTTCTCGACATGGCGGCGCAGCGCCATCAGCGCCGCCTCTTGCGGGGTGGCGGGCGCGCTTAGCGGGCCGGCATCGGCGGGCGCGGCGGGGCTTTGGGCGCCAGCGTCGGCACCACCGGCATCGGTTCGGTTCGGGCGAACCTGCGGGGCCATCAGCCCCTTTTCCACCTTCGCATCGCCACAGTCGGGGCAGCGAATGTGCCCGGCCTCAGCCAGCCGGTCAAACGCCGCAGCCGACTGGAACCAGCTTTCAAAGCCATGACCCTGCGCACATTTCAGCGCATAGCGGATCATCGCGCCCCCCTAGACCAGATCGCCGGCAGGGGTGATCATGCCCCGCCCGCGCAGATAGGGGCGCAGCGCTTCGGGCAGCACCACCGAACCATCCGCCTGCTGGCCGTTTTCCAGAACCGCGATCAGGCAGCGCCCCACCGCCAGCCCCGATCCGTTCAGCGTATGCACGAAGGCGGGCTTTTCCCCTTCGGCGGGGCGATAGCGGGCATTCATCCGCCGCGCCTGAAAATCACCGCAGACCGATACCGACGATATTTCGCGGTAAGTATCCTGTCCGGGCAGCCACACTTCGATGTCATGGGTCTTTTGCGCGCCAAAGCCCATATCGCCGGTGCACAGCACCAAGGTACGGTAAGCCAGGCCCAGCCGTTGCAATATCCCTTCGGCGCAAGACGTCATGCGTTCATGCTCTGTCAGGCTGTCCTCGGGCGCCACGATCGACACCATCTCGACCTTTTCGAACTGGTGCTGGCGCAGCATGCCGGTGGTGTCGCGCCCCGCCGACCCGGCCTCTGACCGGAAACATTGCGTGTGGGCCACCATGCGCATCGGCAGCGCGCCCGCGTCAACAACCTCGCCCGCCACGATATTGGTCAGCGTTACCTCTGCGGTGGGGATCAGCCACCAGCCATTGGTGGTCTGATAGCTGTCTTCGGCGAATTTGGGCAGTTGTCCGGTGCCCAGCATCGCCTCATCGCGGACCAGAACCGGGGTGATCATCTCGACCAGGCCGTTTTCCTCGGTATGCATATCCAGCATGAATTGCGCCAGCGCCCGGTGCAGGCGCGCAACCGCCCCCCTCAGCACCACGAACCGTGCCCCAGAAAGCCGCGCCGCCGCGCCGAAATCCATGCCCGCCCGCACGGCGGCAATCTCGAAATGTTCCTTTGGCGCGAAATCAAGCACCGGCGGCGTGCCGTGGCGGCGCAGTTCCACATTGCCCGCCTCATCCACCCCGTCGGGCACATCGGCCAGCGGGCTGTTGGGGATTTCCAGCAGCAGCTCGCGCAGCCGCGCGTCGGCCATCCGCGCCTCTTCGGCCAAGGCGCCCACATCGGCCTTTTTCTGCGCGACAAGGGCGCGCAGCCGTTCGAATTCGGCCGCATCGCCCGCAGCCTTGGCCGCACCCACCGCCTTGGCGGCGCGGTTCTGTTCGGCTTGCGCGGTTTCGGCGGCCAGAATCGCCGCGCGTCGCGCATCGTCCAGCCCCAACAGCTCTGCCGCGCGCGGCCCCAGCCCCCGCCGGGCAAGTGCCGCGTCAAATGCCGCCGGATCGTCGCGTATGGCGCGGATATCATGCATGATCTGAAACCTTTCGCAATCCGCCCTTCCTATGCCCGATTGCCGGGCCAAGGTGAAGCCCGACTTGTCATCCTCTCGATCCAAATACTCCCGCCGGAGGCGTCGGGGCCAGAATGGCCCCGATCTTTCTTCGCGCCAGCGCCCCTTCCCCTTGCGCCCCGGCCTTGCATCACTATAACCCGCAGGGATTTGCGCATTTGGGGGCCGTCATGCCGAAAAGAACCGATATCCAGTCTATCATGATCATCGGTGCCGGCCCCATCATCATCGGGCAGGCCTGTGAATTCGACTATTCCGGCGCCCAGGCCTGCAAGGCGCTGCGCGAGGAAGGCTATCGCGTCATCCTTGTCAATTCGAACCCCGCCACGATCATGACCGATCCGGGGCTTGCGGATGCCACCTATATCGAACCGATCACCCCCGAGGTGGTCGCCAAGATCATCGAAGCCGAGCGCCCCGATGCGCTCTTGCCCACCATGGGCGGGCAGACCGGGCTGAACACCGCGCTGGCGCTGGCCGATATGGGGGTGCTGGAGAAATTCGGCGTGGAACTGATCGGCGCCAACCGCGCCGCTATCGAGATGGCCGAGGATCGCAAGCTTTTTCGCGAGGCGATGGAGCGCATCGGCCTTGAAAATCCGCGCGCGACCATCATCGCCGCCCCCAAACGCCCCGATGGCCGTTATGACATCAACGCGGGCGTGGCCGAGGCGATGGCCGCCATCGAATTCGTCGGCCTGCCCGCAATCATCCGCCCCGCCTTTACCCTGGGCGGCACCGGCGGTGGCGTTGCCTATAACCGCGATGAATATGAGGCGATCTGCCGCTCTGGCCTCGATGCCTCGCCGGTGGCGCAGATCCTGATCGATGAATCCCTGCTGGGCTGGAAGGAATTCGAGATGGAGGTGGTGCGCGACAAGGCGGATAACGCCATCATCGTCTGCGCCATCGAAAACGTCGATCCGATGGGCGTGCATACCGGCGACAGTATCACCGTTGCCCCGGCGCTGACCCTGACCGACAAGGAATATCAGCGCATGCGCACCGCCTCCATCGCGGTGTTGCGCGAAATCGGGGTGGAAACCGGCGGATCGAACGTGCAATGGGCCGTCAACCCCGCCGACGGGCGCATGGTGGTGATCGAGATGAACCCCCGCGTGTCGCGCTCTTCGGCGCTGGCGTCCAAGGCCACCGGCTTTCCCATTGCCAAGATCGCCGCGAAACTTGCCGTGGGTTATACGCTGGATGAGCTGGACAACGACATCACCCGCGTCACGCCCGCCTCTTTCGAGCCGTCGATCGATTATGTCGTCACCAAGATCCCGCGCTTTGCCTTTGAAAAATTCCCCGGATCAAAAGCCGAACTGACCACCGCGATGAAATCGGTGGGCGAGGCGATGGCGATCGGGCGCACCATCCACGAATCCCTGCAAAAGGCGCTGGCCTCGCTGGAAACCGGGCTGACCGGGTTCGACGAGATCGCCATCCCCGGCGCCCCGGAAAAATCGGCGGTGATCAAGGCGATCAGCCTGCAAACCCCCGACCGGCTGCGCCTGATCGCGCAAGCGATGCGCCACGGGCTTTCGGATGATGAAATCAACGCCGCCACCGCCTTTGACCCGTGGTTCCTGGCCCGCATCCGTGAAATCATCGATGCCGAGGCCGATCTGCGCCGCGACGGGTTGCCGCTGTCGGCCGAAGGGCTGCGGCGGATCAAGATGATGGGCTTCACCGATGCCCGTCTTGCCACGCTGACCGGCCGTGACGAAGGGCAGGTGCGCCGCGCCCGCACCCGGCTTGGCGTCATCGCGCAATTCAAGCGCATCGACACCTGCGCCGCCGAATTCGAGGCGCAGACACCCTATATGTATTCCACCTACGAGATGCCGGTGATGGGCGAGGCGGAATGCGAGGCGCGCCCCTCGGACCGCAAGAAGGTCGTCATCCTTGGCGGCGGCCCGAACCGGATCGGGCAGGGGATCGAATTTGACTATTGCTGCTGTCACGCCTGCTATGCGCTGACCGATGCGGGCTATGAAACCATCATGATCAACTGCAACCCCGAAACCGTCTCGACCGATTACGACACATCGGACCGGCTTTATTTCGAACCGCTGACCCTGGAACATGTGCTGGAGATTTTGCGCGTTGAACAGCAGAACGGCACCCTGCACGGGGTGATCGTGCAATTTGGTGGGCAGACGCCGCTGAAACTGGCCAATGCGCTGCATGAGGAAGGCATTCCGATCCTTGGCACCTCGCCCGATGCCATCGACCTTGCCGAAGACCGCGAACGGTTCCAGCAGCTTCTCAACAAACTGGGCCTGCGCCAGCCGGTCAACGGCCTTGCCCGGTCGCGCGACGAGGCTTTCGCGATTGCCGGGCAGGTTGGCTATCCGATTGTCGTGCGCCCGTCCTATGTTCTGGGTGGCCGCGCGATGGAGATCGTGCGCGATGACGCCCATCTTGAACGGTATATCCGCGAGGCGGTGGTGGTGTCGGGCGACAGCCCGGTGTTGCTGGACAGTTATCTGTCAGGGGCGGTCGAGGTGGATGTCGATGCGCTTTGCGACGGCACGGATGTGCATGTCGCGGGTATCATGGAACATATCGAAGAGGCGGGCGTGCATTCGGGCGATTCCGCCTGCTGCCTGCCGCCGCATTCGCTGCCCGAGGATATCGTGGCCGAGCTGGTGGTGCAGACCCGCGCGATGGCGCTGGCGCTCAATGTCGTTGGCCTGATGAACGTGCAATTCGCGATCAAGGGCCGCGATATCTATGTGTTGGAGGTCAATCCCCGCGCCAGCCGCACCGTGCCCTTTGTCGCCAAGGCCACAGACAGTGCCATAGCGTCAATCGCCGCGCGGCTGATGGCGGGCGAAAAGCTGTCGGCCTTCCCGATGCGCGCGCCCTATCCCGCCGGGGTCGGCCCCGACACGGCGCTGCCGCTGGCCGACCCGATGACGCTGGCCAACCCGATCACGCCCTGGTTCTCGGTGAAAGAGGCGGTGCTGCCCTTCGCGCGTTTTCCCGGTGTCGATACGCTGCTTGGCCCCGAGATGCGGTCAACCGGCGAGGTGATGGGCTGGGATCGCAGCTTTGCGCTGGCGTTTCTCAAGGCGCAAATGGGCGCGGGCGTGGTGCTTCCCGAAGCGGGGCGCGTCTTTGTCTCGATCCGCGATGCCGACAAGACGCCCGCAATGGCCGCCGCCGCGCGCGATCTGATCGCGCTTGGCTTTTCGCTGGTGGCCACGCGCGGCACTGCCGAATTCTTGCGCACCCAAGGGGCGGAATGCACCCTGGTCAACAAGGTCTACGAAGGGCGCCCGAACATCGTCGACAGCCTGAAATCCGATGAAATCGCGCTGGTGATGAACACCACCGAAGGGGCGCAAGCCGTGTCCGACAGCCGCGAGATCCGCACCGTGGCGCTTTACGACAAGATCCCCTATTTCACCACCGCCGCAGGATCCATCGCCGCCGTCGCCGCGATGAAAGCGCGCGGCGAGGGCATCGGGGTGCGCACCCTTCAGGGGTGAAAATACGCATCAGGCGGAAATATGATTGGCTGGATGCCATGCGCTGTGGTGGCCTGCGCGGGCGCTGGCCATCCGGCCGGGGGCCCTGCCCCCGGACCCCCGGAGTATTTGGGCCAAGATGAAGCGAAAGAGCGGTTTCCTGATCGGCGCGTTGCGGCGCAGTTGCCGATAGCCGATGTGGCGCAGCGATTACATGGGATGCATTTCGCGCCTGCAAGCCGCCCCCTGGTTTGAACACGGCCCGAGTGTGGCGCTGCGTTTTGATCTGTCGGGCACCCTGCGCGCGGTTGGGAAGATCACCCGCGCCCGCTGGCATCCGACACCGGCGCAGCGCGCGTTTCTGGCCGATGTCATCGATGTGGCCTTTGGCTGAATCGCGATTGCGTGACCGTTGTGGATTGGCTTAGCACCGATGGCCATTTAGATTACCCTGCCGGTAGGGGGGGATCGGATGACAACAGACCTGACACAGGCGCGCGATGAACCATGCCCTCAGCCAAGAATGCAGCGCGCTCGACGAAATCCGGGGAAACAGGTAGCAAGTGTCAGACCCGGAACACTTGCCCCCACCCGTGGCACTGGAACAGTGCCAATCCCGGATCAAGGCCGCGTGACCGCGGCACTCGCCGAATGCTTGTCCAGGCACCCGATTTGCAGAGGACGTTTGGAGATTGGTGCGGCTGTTCGCTTTATGGCGACAATTCAGTCTAAAAGATTGAATTGATATAAATACGGAAATACGTCCTGCGGGACGTAATCTTGAGTTGTGACGAATTAACTCAGCGCAACTGAAATAAGGCGAAAATGTGGCGGAATCCGTCAATTGTGTTGCTTATGCGATCAAATTCAGGCTATATGTAAAAGCGATATTTTATGTGAAAGGGAAATGAAATGAACGTCAAGACATGGCTATTAGCAGCAACAATGGCAGCAGGCATGGCGACCGGGGCGTCCGCTGCGACGCTGACGGGTAGCAGCAGCGGGGAATTCACGTCGGAAGATGCAGGCAGCACATGCACGGTTGGCATTTTTATCTGCTTCGGTAGTGTTGACGGAGCAACGATTGATACGTCGACAATTGAATGGCCCGGAGACACATCTGGACTCGACCATTCCAATCCCGCCCGCAGTTCGCTTACCATTAATGACGAGAATTTCAACGTAGCTTCTGTTCCGCTCGGAGCGGCTGACTACCTCGTCGGCAGCCTGACTTGGGTGAACGCATCTTCTCCTTCAGACGTGACGCCGGATGTGTTCACCGCAGATGCAACGATCGATCTGTTGTTCACCTCGCCTACTGCTCAGGTCGGTCATCAGGCCGTGTCGTTCAATATCACAAATACCGGCAACCCGTTGGGCGACGATATCGTCCTCTCGTTGGGCGCGTTCAACTTCGGTTTTGGCATGCCGCTCGCTCTCGGCGATGGTCTGACGCTGAACGGGTTCTCGACCGCTCTGCTCTCTGGCGCGGGTACACTGGACGGCAATGCGTGGTACAATTTGGAGAGTGGCACATCCACGCTCGGCATCTACGCCAACATTGCGGCGGTTCCGCTGCCGGCAGCTGGCTGGCTGATGATGGCGGGTATCGGTGGTCTTGCCGCCATGCGCCGTCGCCGCAAGGCCGCGTAACGCAAGCTACGGACCATGTTTTGAAGAAAGGGCCGCATCATGCGGCCCTTTTCTTTTATGGCTCGGATCGCCAGCCCCATGGCCTGTCGCAGCATCCATACCATGCGCGGCAAGCGCATCCGCTGGAGGTTGCAGTTCCTTATAAAGTAAAGACCCCGGTTGGAGACTCCGGCCCAACCCCGCACCCCATTCCATCGAGAGTCCGGGCAGGTCTGGATTTCTGGGAAGGAGAGCGTG
>JACIYW010000086.1 GCA_014359745.1 Paracoccaceae bacterium
CGCACCACTTGTTCGGCAACATAGGTCACCCGGCCACCCCCAACCCCGCCACGGCTGGCGCCTCTTTCAGCCAGTTGGTGCCAGCGGCAACGATCCAGGTTTCCGCCGATCTCCAGATTTCGAGGGCTTGCATTGCGGGCGGCGCGCCGATGGCCCGCAGATGGCTTGCAGATGGCCCGCAGATGGCTTGCCGCGTGACAAATGGGTTGGGGTTTGGCGGCCAATCTGCAAAACACGTCGCAACACGGTTGCGTCACCGGGCGCGATCCTGGGGCGCGATCCTGGGGGCGATCCGGGGGGTGATCCGGGGGGCGGGTTTTGTAACAGAAAGGGCGGGCAGGCATGGCGCGCGCGCAACGGGCTTGGCAAAGGATGTTGTCGGGGCGCAGGCTCGATCTGCTCGATCCGACGCCGGTGGATATAGAGGTGGCCGATATCGCGCACGGTCTGGCCTTTGTGGCGCGCTGGAACGGGCAGACCTTGGGCGATTACCCCTATTCTGTGGCCGAACATTCGCTGCTGGTGGAACGGATCTATGGCCGGATCGTGCCCGATGCCGCGCCGCGCTGGCGGCTGGCGGCGCTGCTGCATGATGCGCCCGAATATGTGATCGGCGACATGATATCGCCGGTCAAGGGCGCGGTCGGGCCGGGCTATGGCGCGCTGGAGGATCGGCTGATGGCGGCGGTGCATCTGCGCTACGGGCTGCCCGCCGCCCTGCCGCTGGCGGTGAAGGCGGCAATCAAGAAGGCCGACCGGGCGTCGGCCTGGCTGGAGGCGGTGCAGATCGCCGGGTTCACCGAGGCCGAGGCCGACCGCATCTTCAAACGCCCCGAACCGGGGTTGGTGGCCGGGCTTGGCATCGCGCTGCGCCCGCCGGTCGAGGTGCGCGCGGCGTTTCTGGCCCGGCACCGCGTGCTGCTGGCGGGGGTATGAGGTGGCCGGACGCCGCGCGCGTGGCCGGGTGCGGATGCCTCCGGCGGGAGTATTTTGGTCGAGAGGATGTGGGGATATGGGCAAGCCTGCCGGGTTTGGCTAAGCAGGGTGCATGACGGCGGTTGAGCATCATCTTGGGGGCACGCGGATCGGGGTGCTGACGGCCGAACCCTTGGGGCGGGTGCTGGATTATCTGGCGCCCGAAGGGGGCTGCGTGACCGGCGCCTTTGTCGAGGTGCCGCTGGGGCCGCGCCGCGTGGTGGGCGTGGTCTGGGGGCCGGGGGCGGGCGATTTTCCGGCCGCCAAACTGCGCGCCGCGATCCGGGTGCTGGATGCCGCGCCGATGCGCGACGAGATGCGCGCGTTTCTGATGCGCGCGGCCGATTATACGTTGACGCCGCTGTCATCCATGCTGCGGCTGGCCACCCGCGCGCCGGGCCTGGGCGAGGCGCCAAAGGTGCAGCGCCTGTATCGGCGCGGGCCCGCACCCCCCGACCGGATGACGCCCGCGCGCGCGCGGGTTCTGGCGGTTCTGGCCGATCAGCCGGGCACGGCTTTTGCGCTGGCGGATCTGTCGGTTCGGGCCAGGGTATCGGCGGGGGTCATCAAGGGGCTGGTCGCGCAGGGCGCGCTGTTTGAGGAGGACGCGCCGCGCGATCTGCCCTATCCGGTTCTCGACCCCATGCGGGCTGGCCTGCCGCTGACGCCCGATCAGGCGGCGGCGGCGGCGGTCTTGCGGCGCGCCGTGGCGGGCGGCGGCTATGGCACCACCTTGCTCAAAGGTGTCACCGGCTCCGGCAAGACCGAGGTTTATCTTGAGGCGGTGGCCGAGGCGCTGCGCGCGGGCCGTCAGGCGCTGGTGCTTCTGCCCGAGATCGCGCTCAGCGCTGAATTCCTGCGCCGGGTCGAGGCGCGGTTCGGCGCCAGCCCCGGCGAATGGCATTCCGGCGTGACCATGGCCGAACGGCGGCGGCTGTGGCGCATGGTGGGCGAGGGCGGCGCGCAACTGGTTGTGGGCGCGCGTTCGGCGCTGTTCCTGCCGTTTCGCGATCTGGGGCTGATCGTGGTCGATGAGGAACACGACACCTCTTACAAGCAGGAAGAGGGCGCGTTCTACAACGCCCGCGACATGGCGGTGCTGCGCGCGGCGCTGTGTTCGGCGCAGGTGATCCTGGCCTCCGCCACGCCCAGCCTGGAGACATGGGCCAATGCCGAGGCGGGCAAATACGCGCGCCTCGATCTGGCCGCGCGTTTCGGGGTGGCAAGGCTGCCCGATCTGCGCGCCATCGACATGCGGGCCGAGGATCTGCCTGCCACGCGCTGGATATCGCCCAGCTTGCAGGCGGCGGTTGCGGCGCGTCTGGGCTTGGGGGAACAGGCGCTCTTGTTTCTCAACCGGCGCGGCTATGCGCCGGTCACGATCTGCCGGGCCTGCGGCCATCAGATCGGTTGCGATCACTGCGATGCGCGCATGGTCGAACACCGGTTTCTCAAGCGCCTTGTCTGCCATCAATGCGGCGCGCAACGCCCCCTGCCAGAGGTGTGCCCGGCCTGCAACGTCGCCGGGCGGCTGGCCCCGGTCGGTCCGGGGGTGGAGCGGCTGGCCGAAGAGGTGGGCGCCCTTTACCCCGAGGCCCGCGTGGCGGTGCTCTCGTCGGATCTGTTCGGATCGGCGCGCGCGCTCAAGGATCAGATCGGGGTGATCGCGGCGGGCGGCGCCGATATCATCATCGGCACGCAGATCGTGGCCAAGGGTCACAACTTTCCCAACCTGACGCTGGTGGGCGTGATCGACGCCGATCTGGGCTTGCAGGGATCGGATCTGCGCGCCGCCGAACGCACCTTTCAGCTTATGCGCCAGGTGGCGGGCCGCGCCGGCCGGGCCGAACGGCCGGGAGAGGCGCTTTTGCAGACGTTTCAGCCCGATCATCCGGTGATCCGGGCGATTCTGGCGGGCGATGACGAAGGCTTCTGGCGCGCCGAAGCGGCAGAGCGTCGCGCGGCGGGCGTGCCCCCTTACGGGCGGATGGCGGGGATCATCCTGTCGGGGTCCGACCTGCAACAGGTGTTCGATTTCGGCGCGGAACTCGCGCGCCGCGATCAGCCCCTGCGCGCGATCGGGGCGCAGGTGTACGGCCCCGCCGCCGCCCCCGTGGCGCGCATCCGGGGCCGCCACCGGGTGCGCCTGCTGATCAAGGCCGACAAGGCCGCGCCGCTTCAGGCGGCTTTGGCGCGCTGGGCCGGGCAGGTGCGCTGCCCGCCCGGCCTGCGCCTGCAGATCGACATCGATCCGCAAAGCTTTTATTGATTGCGCCGTCCCGCCCCAAAACATGGAAAGCCCCCGAACATGACCACCGCGACACGTTCCCGAACCTATCTATCGGTGCTGGTGGTTCTGGGCCTCAGCCATCTTCTCAATGATCTGATGCAATCGCTGATCCCGGCGGCCTATCCGATCCTCAAACAGGCCTATGCGCTTGATTTCGTGCAGATCGGCATGATCACCCTGACCTTCCAGATCTCGGGCGCGCTGTTGCAGCCGCTGATCGGGATGGTGACCGATCGCCATCCCGCCCCCTATTCGCCGGTGGTGGGCATGATGTTCACCCTGTCGGGGCTGGTGTCGCTGGCCTTTGCGGCGGGCTATGCGATGATCCTGGCCTCGGTGGCGCTGATCGGGATCGGATCGTCGATCTTCCATCCCGAGGCCAC
Source organism: Paracoccaceae bacterium (assembly GCA_014359745.1). Classification (GTDB taxonomy): domain Bacteria; phylum Pseudomonadota; class Alphaproteobacteria; order Rhodobacterales; family Rhodobacteraceae; genus JACIYW01. The sequence goes on from JACIYW010000086.1 coordinate 3,649, forward strand.
GCGCATGGCGCGCTATGCGGCGGGCGGGCGGCAGGGGCTGGCGCAGGGCATCTTTCAGGTCGGCGGGCAGGCCGGGGGCGCGCTGGGGCCGGTGCTGGCGGCGCTGATCATCGTGCCCTGGGGGCAGCCAAGCCTGGCCTGGTTCGCGCTTGGCGCGCTTCTGGCGATGCTGCTTCTGACCTGGATCGGCAGCAAGCAGCGCGCGATCAGCGCCGAATTCGCCGCATTGCGCGCGCGCGGGTCGCGGGGGGTGGATGTGGCGGTGCACGCGCCCTTGACCATCGGCATCGGCCTTGTGGTGCTGACGCTGCTGATGTTCACCAAGAACGCCTATAGCGAAAGCTTTCGCTCTTTCTATACCTTCTACCTGATCGAACGTTTCGGGCTGTCGATCCCGGCGGCGCAGATGATGCTGTTCGTGTTTCTGTTCGCGTCGGCGGTCGGCGTTCTGATCGGCGGCATCATCGGCGACAGGATCGGCCGCTACCGGATCATCTGGATATCGGTTCTGGGGCCCTTGCCGCTGACGCTGATCCTGCCCCATGCCGATCTGTTCTGGACCGGGGTTCTGACGATCCTGATCAACCTGATCATGGCCAGCGCCTTTGCCTCTATCCTGCTTTACGCGATGGATCTGCTGCCCAACCGGATCGGCCTGATCGGTGGCCTGTTCTATGGGCTGAATTTCGGGTTGGGGGGGGTGGCCGCCGGCGGATTGGGGATGCTTGCCGACAGCTACGGGGTCGAGGCGGTGTACCGTTTCTGCGCCTTCCTGCCGCTGATGGGGCTTCTGGCGTGGTTCCTGCCGCGCCTCGACGGGGGCGGAACGCGCGCGCCCCACTGACATTTCGCCGCCCCGCGCTATATGTACCGATGATCAAGGAGGCACCCGATGACCCTGTTCCACCGCACCCCGCCCGCCATGCCCACGCCCGAGACCGCGCTGCGCGGCCGCCCAACCCCGATCCCCACCGCAGAGACACATTTCCTGAGCGGCCGCCCGCTGAAATCCCCGGTGCCCGCTGGCATGGATCAGGCGATGTTTTCGATGGGCTGTTTCTGGGGGGTGGAACGGATGTTCTGGCAGGCCCCCGGCGTCTGGCTGACCATGGTCGGCTATGCCAACGGCTTCACCCCCAACCCGACGTATCAAGAGGTCTGCACCGGCCAGACCGGCCACGCCGAGGTGGTGCGCGTCATCTTCGATCCCGCGGTGATCAGCTATGCAGCACTTCTGCGCATCTTCTGGGAAGGGCACGATCCCACCCAGCACATGCGCCAGGGAAACGATGTGGGCACCCAGTACCGATCCGAAATCCACTGCTATTCCGATGACCAGACCGCATTGGCCAATGCCACCCGCGCGGCCTTCGCCCCGCGCCTTGCGGCGGCAGGTTTCGGCCCGATCATGACCGAAATCCATCCCGCGCCCACCTTTTATTTCGCCGAGGAGTATCATCAGCAATACCTGGCCAAGAACCCGGCGGGCTATTGCGGGGTGGCGGGCACCGGCGTCACCTGCCCGCTTGGCGTGGCCACCCTGACCGGGGACTGAGCCGGGCCGCGCGGCCTCGGCACTCTTTCCAGAACCAGGGCACACAGGATCTCGCCCGGCGCTTTTGCCAGGCATCCGCGCGCGCTGCGCGCAATCAGACCCGCACCTTGGTCGTCCGGGAAAAACGCACGTCCTCATCCTCTCGAAAAAAATACCCATCTTCCACGCAGGGTGGATGCGGAAGATGCGTATTTTTTCCAAGATGAAACGAAAGCGGGGGTTTTCCTGTGCGCTCAGGTTGCGGGCCGGGTTGGGCGTATCGCGCGCCAAAGGTTAACGGCGATCCGTGCCACGGTGTATGTACGCAATATGTACGCTATATGTACGCAAGGCATACAGTGGTTTTCGGCCTTGAATCAATTGGTTAACCCGCGTATTTGCGGCGGTCCCGCGCGCACTGCCACCCCCCCGGAAAACAAAAGGCCCGGCATCGCTGCCGGGCCTCAGGATTGCGGTTCGGGCGCGGATCAGTCCATCTGCTTGAAATGGAACTCGCCGCCCTCTTTCAGCCCCGAAGGCCAGCGCGCCGTCACCGTCTTGGTGCGGGTATAAAACCGGAAGGCGTCCGGCCCGTGCTGGTTCAGATCGCCAAAACCCGATTTCTTCCAGCCGCCAAAGGTGTGATAGGCCAGCGGCACCGGGATCGGCACGTTGATGCCCACCATGCCCACGTTGATGCGGCTGGCGAAATCGCGCGCCGTGTCGCCATCGCGGGTGAAGATCGCGGTGCCGTTGCCATACTGGTTGTCCATGGCGTAACCCAGCGCCTCTTCATAGGTCTTGGCGCGCAGGGTCGACAGCACCGGGCCAAAGATTTCCTGCTGATAGATGTCCATGTCGGTGGTGACATTGTCAAACAGCGTCGGCCCGACAAAGAACCCGTTTTCATAGCCTTGCAGGCTGAACCCGCGCCCGTCCACGGCCAGGGTGGCGCCCTGTTCGATGCCCGACCCGATCAGGCCCAGCACCCGCTCCTTGGCGGCAGCGGTCACCAGCGGGCCATAGTCCACATCCGCCCCGGCGGTATAGGGGCCGACCTTCAGCTTTTCGATGCGCGGGATCAGCTTGGCGATCAGCGCATCGGCGGTGGCATCGCCCACCGGCACCGCAACCGAGATAGCCATGCAGCGTTCGCCCGCCGCTCCGTAACCGGCACCCACCAGCGCATCGGCGGCCTGATCCATATCGGCATCTGGCATGATGATCATATGGTTCTTGGCGCCGCCAAAGCATTGAACGCGTTTGCCATTCGTGCAGCCGCGCCCATAGATATATTCGGCGATCGGCGTCGATCCGACAAAGCCGATGGCCTGAATGGTGGGGTTATCCAGGATCGCATCCACGCTTTCCTTGTCGCCGTTGATCACCTGACAGATACCGTCTGGCAGCCCCGCCTCTTGCAGCAGTTCGGCCAGCATCAGCGGCACCGACGGGTCGCGTTCCGAAGGTTTCAGGATAAAGGCGTTGCCGCAGGAAATTGCCGGGCCCATCTTCCACAGCGGGATCATCGCGGGGAAATTGAACGGCGTGATGCCCGCCACCACGCCCAAGGGCTGGCGCATCGAATACATGTCGATGCCGGGGCCGGCGCCATCGGTATAATCGCCTTTCAGCAGATGCGGCGCGCCGATGCAGAATTCGATCACCTCAAGCCCGCGCTGCACATCGCCCTTGGCATCGGGGATGGTCTTGCCATGTTCGCGCGACAGGGCCTCGGCCAGCTTGTCGATGTCGCGGTTGATCAGGCGCACGAATTCCATCATCACCCGCGCGCGCTTTTGCGGGTTGGTCGCGCCCCATGTCACCTGCGCCTTGGCGGATGATGCAACGGCGGCATCAAGTTCGGCCTTGGACGCCAGCGGCACGCGGGCCTGCACCTCGCCGGTGGCGGGGTTGAAGACATCGGCGAAGCGCCCCGATGTGCCTTTGACATGTTTGCCGTCGATCCAGTGCGAAAGTTCCTGCATGATCAGTCCTCCATTTTCGCGGGTAGAATAGTCTTGCGTTTTTGCAATTCAAAGCGGCAATATTTCAAAAAGACTTTGCAGTTCTGCAAAATGGGGGCCGGGTGACGGATTGGGATGATCTGCGGGTGTTTCTGGCCGTGGCGCGGTCCGAAAGCCTGAGCAGGGCAGGGCGGGCGCTGCGGCTTGATCCGGCCACCGTGGGCCGCCGCATCGCCCGGCTCGAGGTGGCCGTCGCCGCGCCGCTTTTTGTAAAATCCCCGCAGGGATATGTACTTACCGACGCCGGCGCGCGGCTTTTGCCCCATGCCGAACGCACCGAAGCGGCCGTGACCGGCGCCCTTGCCGAAGTAGAGGGAGAGGCGGGACGCCTGACCGGCAGCCTGCGCATCGGCGCGCCGGACGGCTGCGCCAATTATCTGCTGCCGCAGGTGGTGACGCGGATTTGCGATGAAAATCCGGGGCTTGAGGTGCAGATCGTGGCGCTGCCCCGCGTCTTCAACCTCTCGAAACGCGAGGCGGATATGGCCATCGCGGTGTCGCGCCCCAGTGCGGGGCGGCTGACGGTGCAAAAGATCACCGACTATCACCTGCATCTGGCGGGCGCGCGCGATTACCTTGCCGCGCATGCGCCGATTGTCGGCCTTGGCGATCTGCGCGGCCATCGCATCATCGGCTATATCCCCGACATGATCCACGACCGGGAACTCGATTACCTGTCGGAACTGGGGGCAGAAACGGTGGCGCTGGCGTCCAATTCGGTTTCGGTGCAACTGATGTGGGTGCGGCAGGGCGCGGGGCTGGCGATCGTGCATGATTTCGCGCTGCCCTTCGCGCCCGAACTCGATCGGCTGTTGCCCGACCAAATCGCGCTGTCGCGGTCATTCTATCTGATCCGGCACGCCGATGACCGCCGGGTCGCCCGCCTGAACCGCTTTGCCGAGGCGCTGGCCGATGGCCTCAGGCGCGAGGTCGCGCGCCTTGAATCCGCCGGTTTGACGGCACCCCACATCCGACGCTTGACAGAATTGTGAACTGGGCGGACCATGAACCGATGGGGCGGCCAGCGCCCCCCAGAGGAGGTGTGCAATGTTGGTAAGCCAGATACTGAGGTCGAAACCCGACGGGACGGTGTATTCCATCCCCCCCGACGCAACCCTTGCCAAAGCCGCCGAGGAACTTTCGGCGCGGCGCATCGGGGTGCTGATCGTGTCCCGCGACGGTACGTCACTGGAAGGCATCCTGTCGGAACGCGATATCGTGCGCGAACTTGGCCAGCGCGGGCCGTCGTGCCTGTCCGACCGGGTGGCGGATGTGATGACGCGCGATGTCGCGACCTGCCTGTCCAGCGACGATGCCGAGGCGGTGCTGCAACGCATGAACGACGGGCGGTTTCGCCACCTGCCGGTGGTCGAGGGCGGGGTGCTGATCGCCCTGATATCGCAGGGCGATGTGGTCAAGGCGCGGCTGTCGGAACTGCATATGGAAAAGGCGGCGCTTCAGGATATGATCATGGGGCACTGACGCTTTGGCGAAAGCCGGGCGCAACAGGCCGCAGATTTGTGACGCTTGCCCCTTGCATTCTCTGGCGCAATATTGTTGCGTGCGCCTGCCGGGGGCGGGAACCCCGTAATTCATGGGGGCGGGATGCGTATCGGTCTTTATCCGGGAACCTTCGATCCGGTGACACTTGGCCACCGCGACATCATCAAACGTGCGGCGGCACTCGTGGACCGGCTGGTGATCGGCGTGGCGATCAACCGCGACAAGGGGCCGCTGTTTTCACTGGAAGAACGCGTGGCGATGCTCGAGGCAGAGGCGCGGCAACTGTCGCGCGACACCGGGGCAGAAATCGTGGTGCATCCGTTCGAGAACCTGCTGATCGATTGCGCGCGCGATGTCGGGGCATCGGTGATCGTGCGCGGTCTGCGGGCGGTTTCGGATTTCGAATATGAATATCAGATGGTTGGTATGAACAGGGTTCTGGATGACTCCGTCGAGACGGTGTTCCTGATGGCCGAGGCCCGGCATCAGGCGATCGCGTCGAAACTGGTCAAGGAAATCGCGCGGCTGGGCGGGGATGTGTCGAAATTCGTCTCGACCGAGGTGAATACGGCGCTGCGCGCCCGCTTTTCCTGACGTCTGCGGCGGGTGCGGCGTGCGGCGGGCAGCGATCAGATAAGTTTGCCCATCGCCACGGCCACATCCGCCATACGGTTCGAAAAACCCCATTCGTTATCATACCACGACAGGATCCGGCACAGGTTCCCGGTCATCACCCTGGTCTGATCAAGGTGAACCACCGAAGACCGGGGATCGTGGTTGAAATCCATGCTGACATTGGGCTGGTCGGTCACGCCCAGAATGCCTTTCAGGGGGCCGCCCGCCGCCGCGATCAGGGCAGCGTTGATGGCTTCTGCCGAAGTATCCCTGCCCGCCTCGAACACGAAATCCACGACCGAGACATTGGGCGTGGGCACGCGGATTGCAACGCCATCAAGCTTGCCGTCCAGATCGGGCAGCACCAGGCCAACCGCCTTTGCCGCGCCCGTCGTCGTTGGGATCATGCTGAGCGCCGCGGCGCGGCCGCGATACAGATCCTTGTGCAGCGTATCAAGCGTGGGCTGGTCGCCGGTATAGCTGTGGATGGTGGTCATGAAGCCGCGTTTGATCCCGATGGCACTGTGCAGGACATGGGCCACCGGGGCCAGGCAATTCGTGGTGCAGGATGCGCAGGACACGACCAGATCACCGGCGCGCAATGCCGCGTGGTTGACGCCGTAAACGATGGTCTGATCCGCCCCTTTCGAGGGGGCCGAAACCAGCACCCTTTGGGCGCCGTTTTGCAGATGGGCGGCGGCCTTGTCGCGGTCGGTAAAGATCCCGGTGCATTCAAGCGCCACATCCACATCGCCCCAGGGCAGGTCGGCGGGATCGCGCAGCGCCGTCACCCGGATCGGGCCACGGCCCACGTCGATCGTGTCATCGGTTGTGGTGACGGTGCCGGGAAAGCGGCCATGGACGGAATCGAACCGGATCAGGTGGGCGTTGGTTTCCACCGGGCCCAGGTCGTTGATCGCCACCACCTCTATATCGGTGCGCCCCGATTCGATGATGCCGCGCAGGATGTTGCGGCCGATCCGGCCGAACCCGTTGATTGCCACCTTGACCGCCATGTCGCGACCTTTCCGAAACCGAGGGGCCTGAAACTGCGGGGCCTGAAACTGCGGGGGGTGCCGTGCGCAGGCCTCGTTAGCGCTAACATCAAGGCCAGACATAAGGACGCGCACGCCAGAGTTCAACCAGACCCGCAGCGTGAGCGTCCGAGAAAACGCTTTATCGCTTCATCTTGGAAAAAATACTCAAATCCCGCGCCCGCCTTGCGCGCGCCGGTCAGGGGAATGCAGCCGACCGACGGAAACCCACTTTAGCGCCAGAAGGCCAGATATTCCACCAGGGTTGCGAATTTGCGGATCACGAACAGGGTCGCCCCGGTCTGTGCCCATATATCCAGACCGATCGCCAGAACGATCAGCCCCCCAAGCCAGAGCGCGATGCGGTTGGTCATGCCATCCCTAGTGCAGCAGGCGCCCCATTGCGGCGGCCACATCGGCCATGCGGCAGGAAAAGCCCCATTCGTTATCGTACCAGGCCATCACCCGCACGGTGCGGCCCCCCACCACCCGCGTCTGATCGGGGGCAAAGATACAGGAATGGGTGGTGTGGTTGAAGTCAATCGAAACCTTGGGTTCGGGGTCATAGGCCAGCACGGCGCCCATGTGGCCCGCCGCCGCCTCGGCCATCACGGCATTGACATCGGCGACGCTGACCGACCGTGCCGCCTCGAACGTCAGATCGACGGCGGAAACGTTCGGCGTGGGCACCCGCAGGGCGGTGCCGTCAAGGCGGCCTGCCAGTTCGGGCAGCACCTCGCCCAGGGCCTTGGCGGCGCCGGTGGTGGTGGGGATCATCGCCATGGCGGCGGCGCGGGCGCGATACAGGTCATCGTGGCGACGATCCAGCGTGGGCTGGTCGCCGGTATAGCTGTGGATGGTGGTCATGATGCCGCGCTCGATCCCGATCGCGTCGTTCAGAACCTTGGCCAGCGGCGCCAGGCAGTTGGTGGTGCACGATCCGTTCGACACGACGTGATCGTCGATAGTCAGGCTGCGGTGATTGACGCCGTAAACCACGGTGCGGTCGGCGTTCCGGGCGGGCGCCGACACCAGCACCCGCTGCGCGCCACGGCCCAGATGCACCGCTGCCCTGGCGCGGTCGTTGAACTTGCCGGTGCATTCCAGCACCACGTCGACGCCGCCCCAATCCAGGGTTTCGGGATCGTAGGTTGACATCACCTGCATCGGCCCGCGCCCCAGATCGATCGTGTTACCGGCCACGCGCACGCTGCCCGGAAAGCGGCCATGCACGGAATCGTATTTCAGAAGATGCGCGTTGGTTTCAATCGGGCCGGTGGCGTTGATCTTGACCACCTGCACGTCATTGCGCCCCGATGTGGCGATATGCGCCAGCGTGCAGCGCCCGATACGGCCGAATCCGTTGATCCCGATGGTGATGGTCATGCGCACAACTCCTGTAAGCTTGCGCGCGGATAGCACGGCAGGCCGAAAAGTTAAATAAGGCAAATCATCATGTTAGCGGAAACATCGGCTTTGGGGGTAACAATCGGGTCAATCGTGTCGCATCCATCCCTGGCCTTTGGTGCCTGGTGCGCTCAACCGGGCCGGCACCCTGACCGAAAAAACCCTCTTTCCCATCCTCTCGAAAAAAATACTCAATCCCCGCGACCGCCACGCGCGCGCCGGTCAGGGGAATTCACCCGACCCACGGGAACCCGTCCTGGGCCGCCGCCACCCGCACCGCCGCGAACTTGAATTCGGGGATCTTGCCATAGGGGTCGATCGCCGGGTTGGTCAGCACATTCGCCGCCGCCTCGACATAGGCGAAGGGCACGAACACCATGTCGGGGGCGACCGCCCGGTCGGCCCGCGCCATCAGGGTGATCGCGCCGCGCCGGGTTTCCAGCCGCACCATGCCGCCCGGATCGACGCCCAGCGCCCGCAGGGTGGCGGGGTGCAGCGAGCAATTCGCCTCGGGTTCCACCGCATCCAGCACCTTTGACCGGCGCGTCATCGATCCGGTGTGCCAATGTTC
>JACIYW010000087.1 GCA_014359745.1 Paracoccaceae bacterium
TCGCCCAGAAACGGCATCGATCCATGGGCGATGCGGCCCTGCGTTTCGATCTCGGCCCACCAGACGCCGCGATGGCCAAGGCAGATGCGATCCTTGCCCAGCGGTTCGGGGATGATGACATGCTGCACGCGGTCCGGGTTGAAATGGCCTTGTTCGGCAAGCCAGGCCACGCCGCCGAAACCGCCCGATTCCTCATCCGCCGTCGCCGAAATCTCGATGGTGCCGCGATGGTCTGGGTGCGTGGCAATGAACGCCTCGGCCGCGATGATCGAGGTGGCAAGCCCGCCCTTCATGTCGCAGGCCCCGCGCCCATAGATGCGCCCGTCGCGAAGTTCGGCGCCGAAGGGATCGGTGGTCCAGCCATGGCCGACCGCGACGACATCGTGATGGCTGTTGAAATGCACGCAGTCGCCGGGGCGCGGGCCCTTGTGCCGGGCGATCAGGTTCCACCGGGGGTGTTTGTCGCTGTCGGCAAGGGTTCCCCGCGCGCGGATCATCTGCACCCCGAACCCCGAAGACCCAAGCCTTGCGGCAAGATAATCGCAAATCTCGCGGTAGTTCAGGCCGGGCGGGTTCAGCGTGGGGATGCGGATCAGATCCTGGGTCAGCGCGATCAGGGACGCGCGACGCGACAGGACAGCGGTGTAAAGCGGATCATCGGACATGGCGCCAGCGTACTGCAGCCGGGCTGGCGCGGAAAGGGGGTTCGCGGGCGGTTGCCAGGCGTCGCGCGCTACGCCATGATCGGACATCGGGGAGAAGGCAAATGCGCAAGTTTCTGGTGGTGCTGGATGACAGCCGTGAATGTCTGAATGCGATACGCTTCGCCACGCTGCGGGCGTCGCATACCGGGGGCGGGGTGCTGATCCTGTCGGTGATCTCGCCAGAAGAGTTTCAGCACTGGATCGGGGTCGGCGATCTGATGCGGTCCGAGGCGCAAGAGCGGATCGAGGCCCATTTCGAGGTGTTCGCCAAATGGATGCGCGGCAAACACGGGATAGAGCCGGAACTGGTGATCCGCGAAGGCGAACCGGTGCAGGAGATCCTGGCACAGGTGCGTGAAGATGACAGCATCGGCGTGCTGGTACTGGGGGCGGGCACCGAGGGCGGGCCGGGGCCCCTGGTGACCCAGTTGAGCCGCAGCGCCGGGTCGCTGCCGGTTCCCATCACCATCGTGCCGGGCGAGATTTCGCAAGAAAGGCTGGAACTGATCACCTGAGCCCCCGCGCCGCGCTTCTGGCACGTTGCGGGTGCCTCCGGCGGGAGTATTTGGATCGAGAGGATGGGGCAGGGGGTGCGATGATGCGTCTCCGTGCCGGGATGGCGGCAGTTTAGAACGGTTCCAATCCTTGACTCTTGCCGGTGCCGGGCGCATATCGATGGTCAGGCCGGAGGGAAAGCCATGTTCATTCAGACGGAATCGACCCCGAACCCCGCGACGTTGAAATTTCTGCCCGGACAAGAGGTTCTGGCAGCCGGAACCGCGGATTTCGCAAGCGCCGAGGCGGCCGGCAAATCGCCGCTGGCGGCGCGGATATTTGCGGTGGGTGGCGTCAACGGGGTGTTTTTCGGCACCGATTTTGTCACCGTGACCAAGGCCGACGGGATCGAATGGGATCATGTGAAACCCGCCATCCTGGGCGCGATCATGGAACATTATCAATCCGGCGCCCCGGTGATCGAAGGGGAACAGGCGGCATCCGGCCATGCCGATCATTCCGGCCCCGATGAAGATATCGTGCGCCAGATCAAGGAACTGCTCGACACCCGCGTGCGGCCGGCGGTAGCGCAGGATGGCGGCGACATCACCTTTCACGGGTTTGATCGCGGGGTTGTCTATCTGCACATGCAGGGGGCCTGTGCCGGGTGTCCGTCTTCGACGCTGACGCTGAAGATGGGGATAGAGAACCTGCTGCGCCATTTCATTCCCGAAGTGGTAGAGGTAAGGCCCGTTGCCGCCTGAACCGCTGATCCTTGGCTTCGACACATCGGCCGCGCATTGCGCGGCCGCTTTGGTGTCGGGGGAATGTATTCTGGTGGCCCGGCACGAAGCCATGCTGCGCGGGCAGGCAGAGCGGCTGTTCCCGATGCTGGAAGAGGTGCTGGCCGAGGCCGGTGTCGGGTGGGGCGATCTGGCCGCGCTGGGCGTGGGCACCGGGCCGGGGAATTTCACCGGGGTGCGGGTGGCGGTTTCGGCGGCGCGCGGGCTGGCGCTGGCATTGCAGGTTCCGGCCGTGGGGGTCACCGGGTTCGAGGCGCTGGGCCATGGTATCAAGGCACCGGCGCTTGCATCCCTGCCGGGGTTGCGGGGGCAGGTGGCGTTGCAGGTGGTGGGTGGTGCGGCGCCGATCGCGTGCGCCCCCGTGGTGTGTGATCCAGGCGACCTGCCCGCGATCTGGCGTGGATCAAGGCTGGATGCGATCGGGGCCGAGGCGGCGCTGCTGGCCGGGCAGACCGGCGGGCGGGCGATTGACCGGGTGGTTTCGGCGGCCCCGGCCATTGCGCTGGTGGCGCTGGCGCGGCGGTCGGGCGCGGTGGCGCGCCCCGCGCCGTTCTATCTGCGGGCCGCCGATGCGGCGCCATCGGCCGACCGGCCGCCGGTGATACTTGACTGAGGCGCGACCATGGACGCCCGAGGATCTGGCGGCGCTGCATGCGCGCTGTTTCAGCGCCCCGCCGCCTTGGGGCGCCGAGGCGTTTCGCGAATTGTTGCGCAGCGATGGCGTGTATCTTTGCGCTCTGGGGCCGGGTTTTGCGCTGGGCCGCGTGGTTCTGGATGAGGCGGAGCTGCTGACCCTGGCCGTGGCGCCCGAAGCGCGGCGCGTCGGCCACGGGCGCAGCCTGCTGGCGGCGTTCGAGGCGGGGGCGATCCGGCGCGGCGCCACTGCGGCGTTTCTGGAGGTGGCGGCGGGGAATGCCGCGGCCTGCGCGCTTTATGCCGGGGCGGGGTATCGCCAGGTGGGCCGCAGGCGCGGATATTACGGTGCGGGCGGTGATGCGCTGGTGCTGGGCAGGCGGTTGGGGGGAATGAATGGTGGATGATGTGGCGGCGCTGGTCGCGGGCCTGGGGGTGGCGCCGGTGCGCCTTGGGCTGATCCTTGGGTCGGGCTTGGGCGGTTTGGCAGATGCGGTAAGGGGCCAGTCTTTCGACTATGGCGATCTGCCGGGGTTTCCGGCGGTGGGCGTGTCGGGGCACGGCGGGCGGCTGGTGATCGGCGAACTGGACGGGGTGCGCGTTGCCGTGCTGAACGGGCGGGCGCATTATTACGAGTCCGGGCGCGCCGATGTGATGCGCCGCCCGCTGGAGCTTTTGGCGGGGCTGGGGGCCGAAACGCTGATCGTGACCAATGCCGCGGGATCGTTGCGCAGCGATTGTGGGCCGGGTTCCGTGATGATGATTGCCGATCACCTGGGCCTTCTTGGCCGCAACCCGCTGATCGCGGAACCGTCAGAGGATCGTTTCGTGCCGATGACGGCGGCCTATGATGCGGGGCTGCGCGCGGGCCTGCGGCGGTCGGCAGAGGCCGAGGGGGTGGACCTGCCCGAGGGGGTCTATGCCTGGGTTTCGGGGCCGTCGTTCGAAACCCCGGCCGAAATCCGGGCGCTTCGCGCGCTTGGGGCCGATGCGGTGGGCATGTCAACGGTGCCCGAGGTGATCCTTGCGCGATTCCTGGGGCTGCGGGTGGCGGCGCTGTCGGTCATCACCAACATGGGCGCCGGGATGAGCGATGAGGCGATCAGCCATGCGCATACCAAGGCCATGGCGCCGCAAGGGGCGGCCATTCTGGGCCGCGTCCTGCGGCGGTTTTTGCGCGATCTGGCCTGAGCGGGGCCAGATTTTCCCTGTTGCCGGGCGCGCGGCTGGGTTAAGCCGGGGTATCCGCCGGTAAAAGTATCCAACGCATGCAGATTTACCTGCCCATTGCCGAAGTTTCCGTAAACGCCTTTCTGTTGCTGGGCGTTGGCGGGATCGTGGGCATCCTGTCGGGGATGTTCGGGGTGGGGGGCGGGTTTCTGATCACGCCGCTTTTGTTTTTCATCGGCATTCCCCCGGTTGTGGCGGTTGCGACCGGGGCAAATCAGGTGGTTGCCTCATCCGTTTCGGGGGTGCTGGCGCATTGGCGCAGGCGCACGGTCGATCTGCCGATGGGGCTGGTGCTGCTGGCGGGTGGCATGATCGGATCCGGTCTGGGGATTTTCGTTTTCAACATCCTGCGCAGGTTGGGGCAGGTCGATCTGCTGGTGCAGCTTTCCTATGTGGTGTTTCTGGGTGTGGTGGGCATCCTGATGTTTCAGGAAAGCCTGCGGGCGCTGTTGCGGGCGCGCGGGCCGCGCAAACCGGTGAAACGCCATGTGCATCTGTGGGTGCACCGGCTGCCGCTCAAGATGAAATTCCGTGTTTCTGGCCTTTACATCAGTGTCATTCCCCCGGCGGTGGTCGGGCTGCTGGTGGGGTTTCTGGCGGCGATCATGGGGGTTGGCGGCGGGTTCATCATGGTGCCCGCGATGATCTATCTGCTGGGGATGCCGACCAAGGTCGTGGTTGGCACCTCGCTTTTCCAGATCATCTTTGTGACCGGGTTTACCACGGTGATGCATGCCACCACCAATTATTCGGTGGATATGCTGCTGGCGCTGTTGCTGATCCTGGGCGGGGTGGTCGGGGCGCAGATGGGCACCTGGATCGGGCTGCGGCTGAAGGCGGAACAGTTGCGCATCCTGCTGGCGATCGTGGTTCTGGTGGTGGCGGGCAAGATCGCGCTTGATCTGTTGCTGCGCCCCGCAGAGCTTTATTCGATCAGCGTCGCGGGGCGGCCATGAGGTGGGCGCTGGTGATCCTGGCCCTGGCCTTGCCCGTACCGGCGCAAACCGTGGCGCAGGAACGGGTTGTGGCCGGGCTTAGCCGATCCAACGTGGCGATCACCGCGAATTTCGACGGGTCGAACATTCTGGTTTTCGGCGCGGTGCGGCGTGAGGCGCCGATCCCCGAAGGCGCGCCGCTGGAGGTGCTGATCACCGTGCAGGGGCCGGACCGGCCGGTGACGGTACGCCGCAAGGCGTGGCGTTTCGGCATCTGGGTGAACACCGACGCGATCGATGTGCCGCGCGCGCCAAGTTTCTATGCCGTGGCCACCACCGCGCCCATCGAACAGGTGATCTCGGCCGAGGAAAACCGGCGGTTTCGTGTCACCGTCCCCGAGGCGATCGGCCCGGTGCTGCCCGACGGGTCAGACCCCGGTGGGGCGGCGGCAGAGCCGAGCGGTGGCGCGGATGATGATGAGACGCAGGAATTTCTGGCCGCTCTTTTGCGCATACAGACCAGGGCGGGCAGGTATCGGCTGGCCGAGGCGGGGGTGGATTTCGAAGAGGCGACCCTGTTTCGCAGCGAATTCTCCCTGCCCGCGAACCTGACCGAAGGGATATATCGCACCCGGATATTCCTGACCCGCGACGGGCAGGTGGTGGATGTTCTGGTCAAGGATATCAGTGTCAACAAGGTTGGGTTGGAACGGTGGCTTTTCAACCTCGCGCATCGGCAGCCGCTGGCTTACGGGCTTTTGTCGCTGGCCCTGGCGGTTTTCGCTGGCTGGGGCGCTTCGACGCTGGTGCGCTATTGGCGGCAATGATCGGGCGTCCCGCGTATCTTGCGACTGCCGAAATTTCAGCCCGCCGCGAAGGCTGGTTTGCGCAGTTTGGCCACAGCGACAGGATTCGATTCACCGAAGAGTGAGTCAAGGTCGAAGTTCTGTTGCGCGTGGCGCGTGGCGGTTGCTAACTTGACCAGGCGATTCACATCGTCCTGGGGGGACATGGTGAAATCACAAGACTTGGGGCGGTAAAGCACGATCTTTACCGACAACCGGTGCGTGTGATTTTTCAGGGTACAACCGGCGCTCGTGTTGCGCCGGGGTTCCTGATGGCTGTTCCGGTGTCCTGGCACCGGCTGCGCCGCCTGTCCCTTGATTTGGTAAACAGACCGGGTGTGCCGCGATTTGGCGCAAGGGATGTGTCGCCGTGTTGCGGGGTGTTGGCGTGTTGCGGGGCGGTGTCGGGGTCCGCGTTACTGGGCCGGAAGAATTGAACAGGTCGGGAAGAATGACGAAAGAGCTTTGGGGACAGGCGCAACAGAATCTGATGAAGGCCGTGGGCCAGAACAATTACAAGACCTGGATCGAACCGCTTGATCTGGTCGCCCTTCAGGGCGGGGTGGCGCGGTTCGAGGTGCCGACCACCTTTATCGGCAATTGGGTGGCGCGCAATTTTTCGGATCAGATCTGTCGCCAACTGACCCGGTCGGGCACCGAGGTAAGCCGAATCGAATTTTCCGTACCCACCGCCGCATCTTCCGCCGTGCCCCGGTCCGGCGCGGTTGTGACTTCGGCGGCTGACGGCGCGCGGGGTGTCCAAGGCGCGGCGCTTGATGCGGCGGGTCATCGCGCCAATGGCGGCGCGCCACAGTCAAGGGCATTGTCCGGCGCAAGCCTGGGGGCATTGCCCGGCGCAAGCCTGGATGCCCGTTTCACCTTTGACAGCTTTGTGGTGGGCAAGCCCAATGAACTGGCCCATGCCGCGGCGCGCCGTGTGGCCGAAGGCGGGCCTGTCACCTTCAACCCGCTGTTTCTTTACGGCGGCGTCGGGCTGGGCAAGACGCATCTGATGCATGCCGTCGCCTGGGAATTGCAGGCGCTCGCGCCCGAAAAGCGGGTGCTTTACGTTTCGGCCGAACAGTTCATGTATCGCTTTGTGCAATCCCTGCGCGAAAAGCAGGTGATGGGGTTCAAGGAAATCTTCCGATCGGTCGATGTGCTGATGGTCGATGACGTGCAGTTCATCGCCGGCAAGGATTCCACTCAGGAAGAATTTTTTCACACGTTCAACGCGCTGGTGGATCAGAACAAGCAGATCATCATTTCCGCCGACCGCAGCCCCGGAGAGATCGCCAATCTGGAAGAGCGGATAAGGTCGCGCCTGCAATGCGGGTTGGTGGTGGATCTGCATCCCGCCGATTACGAATTGCGGCTGGGGATCTTGCAACAGAAGGTGCAATATTACGCGGGCCAGTATAACGGCGTGGTTCTGGCGGATGGGGTGCTGGAATATCTCGCGCATCGCATCACCACCAATGTGCGGGTGCTGGAAGGCGCGTTGACGCGGCTTTATGCCTTTGCCTCGCTGGTCGGGCGCGAGGTGACGCTGGATGTCGTTCAGGAATGTCTGGCGGATATTCTGCGCGCGTCGGATCGCAAGGTCACGGTCGAGGAAATTCAGCGCAAGGTGGCCGATCATTACAATGTGCGCCTGTCGGACCTGATCGGCCCCAAGCGCATGCGCACCATTGCCCGCCCCCGGCAGGTCGCGATGTATCTGGCCAAACAGATGACGGCGCGGTCGCTGCCTGAAATCGGGCGGCGCTTTGGCGGGCGCGATCACACCACGATCATGCACGGGGTGCGCAAGATCGAGGGGCTGATGGCATCGGATCAGCAGATGGCCGAGGATCTGGCGCTGCTGCGGCGCTTGCTTGACAGTTGACGCGGTTCTTTCCCGGCAAAGCGGCCAGCGCCCCTTGACGCCTTCGTCAAAGCGGCGGAATGTCGTAAAAACACTTGAGATTTCTGGGGAACAGGGTATCCATGCCTTCCCCTTGGACATGGGACGGTCGGGATGAAAATCAGCATCGAACGTGGCGCGCTTCTGCGGGCGGTCAGTCAGGCACAATCGGTCGTGGAGCGGCGCAACACCATTCCGATCCTGGCCAACGTCTTGATCGAGGCCGAGGGGAACACGGTCAGCTTCCGCGCCACCGATCTTGACATAGAGGTGGTCGACAAGACCACCGCGATGGTCGATCGGGCCGGGGCCACCACGGTCAGCGCCGTGACCCTGCACGAGATCGTGCGCAAGCTGCCCGACGGCGCCTTGGTGCAACTGACCGATGACAGCGCCACGGGGCGGCTGGTGGTGCAGGCGGGGCGTTCGAAATTCGAGCTGGCAACCCTGCCGCAGGAAGATTTCCCGGTGATGGCCTCATCCGAATACACCGCCAATTTCGGGGTGAAGGCCCCGGTGCTGCGCCGGTTGTTCGACAAGGCGAAATTCGCGATCTCGACCGAAGAGACGCGCTATTATCTGAATGGCATCTATATGCATGTGGCGACGGGCGAAGAAGGCCCGGTGCTGCGCTGTGTGGCCACCGACGGGCACCGGCTGGCGCGCATCGATGCGCCCCTGCCCGAGGATGCCGCGAACATGCCGGGCGTCATCGTGCCGCGCAAGACCGTGAACGAATTGCGCAAACTGCTGGATGATGACGACGCGCAGATCGCCGTTTCGGTCAGCGAGACCAAGGTGCGGTTCGCCACGCCCGAGATGACGCTGACCTCGAAGGTGATCGACGGCACTTTTCCCGATTACACCCGCGTCATTCCCCAGGGCAACACCCGGCGGCTGGAGGTGGACGCGGCCGAATTCGCCCGCGCGGTGGACCGGGTGGCGACGGTATCGCAGGAACGATCCCGCGCGGTCAAGCTGAGCCTGGATGAGGATCGGCTGATCCTGTCGGTCAACGCCCCCGACACCGGTGCCGCCGAAGAGGAACTGGCGGTGGCCTATTCGGATGAGGTGCTGGAAATCGGGTTCAACGCGAAATACCTGCTGGAGATTGCCAGCCAGGTGGATCGCGAGAACGCGGTGTTCCTGTTCAATTCATCGGGCGATCCGGCGCTGATGCGCGAGGGGTCGGATATGTCGGCTGTGTATGTCGTGATGCCGATGCGCGTCTGAAAACGGCGCTGGCGCGCCGTTGCCTTCGGCGAGAGTATTTTTTTCGAGAGGATGGGGGCGGGATGGTTCTGTCCGGCCTGAGCCTGTCACATTTCCGGTCGCATCTTTTGACGCGGATCGGTTTTGACGGGCGGCCGGTGGCGATTTTCGGGGCCAACGGCGCGGGCAAGACCAATATTCTGGAAGCGATTTCGCTTTTGTCGCCGGGGCGCGGGCTGCGCCGCGCGGCGCCCGAGGATCTGGCGCGCCGCCCCGAGGCGCTGGGTTGGAAGATCGTGGCCGATCTGGGCGGGCATGAGGTGGAAACCTTTGCCCAGGGGGCCGGACCCCGCGTGGTGCGCATCGATGGCAAGGCGGCGCCGCAGGCGGCTTTGGGGCGGCTGGCGCGCATCTTGTGGCTGGTGCCGGTGATGGATCGGTTATGGGTAGAGGCGCCAGAGGGGCGGCGGCGGTTTCTGGATCGCATGACACTGTCTTTCGTGCCCGGCCATGGCGAGGCGGCGCTGTCCTATGAAAAGGCGATGCGAGAGCGCAACCGCCTGCTCCGCGATCAGGCCGGGGATGGCGCCTGGTTCGGGGCGCTTGAGGCGCAGATGGCCGAACACGGCGCCGTGGTCGCCGCGAACCGGCGCGTGACGCTGGCACGGTTGCACGGTGCCATGGCGGGGGCGCAAACCGCCTTTCCCGCCGCCGATCTGGCGCTCAGCGAAAGCGGCCCCGAGGATGTGGCAGGTCTGGCCGCGGCCCTGGCCGATGGGCGGGCGCGCGACATGGCGGCGGGGCGCAGCCTGACCGGGCCGCACCGGGCGGACCTGCTGGCGGTTTACGCGGCCAAGGGGGTTCCGGCCGCCCAATGTTCGACCGGGGAACAGAAGGCGCTGCTGATTTCGCTGATCCTTGCCAATGCGCGGGCTTTGGCGGCGGAAGGCGAGGTGCCGACCCTGCTCTTGGATGAGGTGGCCGCGCATCTTGACGCGGGTCGGCGCGCGGCGCTTTATGCCGAGGTTTGCGGGCTGGGCGTGCAGGCGTTCATGACCGGGACGGGGGCCGATCTGTTCGAAGGACTGGCCGGGCGCGCACAGTTCTTCGAGATGCGCGAGGCCGACGGCGTGTCGCGGGTTGTGGAAGGAAAGGACGTACAATGACCCTGCCGGTGCAACGGGCATCAATGATCACGTTGGGGGTGCCGCGGTGACGGTATCCGCGCTTGATCTTCTGTTTTATGCGGGGGCGTTGGTGATCCTGTTTCTGACGCCGGGCCCGGTCTGGGTGGCGATGGGGGCGCGGGCGCTGTCGGGCGGGTTTTCGGCCGCCTGGCCGCTGGCGGTGGGTGTGGCGATCGGCGATCTGGTGTGGCCGCTTCTGGCGGTGTTCGGCCTGGCCTGGGTTCTGACCGTGTACGGCGATCTGATGATCGTGCTGCGCTGGGTGGCGGCGCTGATATTTCTGGTGATGGGGCTGGGCCTGATCCGTCATGCGGGCCGCGTCATTGGGGTGGATTCCGCGTTGACGCGGCCGGGGCGCGCGGCGGGGTTCGCCGCCGGGGTTGCGGCCATTCTGGGCAATCCGAAGGCGATCCTGTTCTACATGGGTGTCTTGCCGGGGTTCTTTGATCTGGGCAGGGTCACCGCCCCGGATATTGCCGCGATCATCGCCCTGTCGATGGCGGTGCCGATGGTTGGCAACCTGATTTTCGCCGCGCTGATCAGCCGCGCGCGGGCCGGATTGACGGCGCCGGGTGTGCTTCGCCGGATCAATCTGGTGGCCGGTGGCCTTCTGGTTGCCGTTGGCGCGGTGATTGCCTTTATGTGACACCAAATATTGTGTCTGGCGCGTGACATTGCCGCGGTTAAAGCCTATAAAACGGCAGGAAACTCAGGGAAATACCGCATGGCCGAAGCTGCACAGGTGCTGGAAGAATACAGCGCCGATTCCATCAAGGTTCTCAAGGGTTTGGATGCGGTTCGCAAACGGCCTGGCATGTATATCGGTGATACCGATGACGGGTCGGGCCTGCATCACATGGTCTATGAGGTGGTGGACAACGGCATTGACGAGGCGCTGGCCGGTCACGCCGACATCGTGAACGTGAAAATCCACGCCGACAATTCGGTTTCGGTGTTTGACAACGGGCGCGGCATTCCGGTCGATATGCACGCGGGCGAAGGTGTTTCCGCCGCCGAAGTGATCATGACGCAACTGCATGCCGGCGGCAAGTTCGACCAGAATTCCTACAAGGTGTCCGGCGGGTTGCACGGGGTCGGCGTGTCGGTGGTCAACGCCCTGTCGGATTGGCTGGAATTGCGCATCTGGCGCAATGACAAGGAATATTACGTCCGCTTTGAACGCGGCGAAACCGTGAAACCCCTGACAGAGGTCGGCCCGGCCAATGGCAAGCGCGGCACAGAGGTGCGGTTCCTTGCCTCGCTGGAAACCTTTTCCAACACCGATTATGTGTTCAAGACCCTGGAAAACCGGCTGCGCGAGCTGGCGTTCCTGAATTCCGGCGTACATATCGTGCTGGAGGATGAACGCCCGGCCGAACCGCTGCGCACCGAGCTTTTTTATGAAGGCGGCGTGCGCGAATATGTGCGCTATCTGGATCGTTCCAAATCCTCGATCATGGCCGATCCGATCTATATGGTCGGCGATCGCGACGGTATCACCGTCGAGGTGGCGATGTGGTGGAATGACAGTTACCACGAAACCGTGCTGCCGTTCACCAACAACATCCCGCAGCGCGATGGCGGCACCCATCTGGCGGGGTTTCGCGGCGCGCTGACCCGCACGATCAACAATTATGCGCAGACCTCCGGCATCGCCAAGAAGGAAAAGGTCAGCTTTACCGGCGATGACGCGCGCGAGGGGCTGACCTGCGTGCTGTCGGTCAAGGTGCCCGATCCAAAATTCTCCAGCCAGACCAAGGACAAGCTGGTATCCTCCGAGGTGCGGCCCGCCGTGGAAAACCTTGTTGGCGAAAAGCTGGCCGAATGGTTCGAGGAAAACCCGAGCCAGGCCCGCGTCATCGTCGGCAAGATCATCGAGGCGGCGCTGGCGCGCGAGGCGGCGCGCAAGGCGCGTGACCTCACGCGGCGCAAGACGGCGATGGATGTGGCATCCTTGCCCGGCAAGCTGGCCGATTGCCAGGAAAAAGACCCGGCCCTGTCAGAGATTTTCCTGGTCGAGGGCGACAGCGCCGGCGGCTCGGCCAAACAGGGGCGGAGCCGCGCCAATCAGGCGGTGCTGCCGCTGCGCGGCAAGATCCTGAACGTGGAACGCGCGCGGTTCGACCGGATGCTGGGGTCTCAGGAAATCGGCACGCTGATCACGGCCCTAGGCACCGGTATCGGGCGGGATGAGTTCGATATATCCAAGCTGCGCTACCACAAGATCGTCATCATGACCGATGCCGATGTGGATGGCGCGCATATCCGCACGCTGCTGCTAACCTTCTTCTTCCGGCAGATGCCGCAGGTGATCGAAGGCGGGTTTCTTTATATCGCGCAGCCGCCGCTTTACAAGGTCGCGCGCGGCAAGTCGGAG
>JACIYW010000088.1 GCA_014359745.1 Paracoccaceae bacterium
CGACCCGCCGCTGTCGGGGTCGAGACCCCTCCCACAGAACCATGCTCCGGGCTCGGGTCGCGGGTCTGGCGCAACCCTTGTGGGAGCGGCCTTGGCCGCGACAGTGCGTGTGACGACCCGCCGCTGTCGGGGTCGAGACCCCTCCCACAGAACCATGCTCCAGGCTCGGGTCGCGGATCTGGCGCAACCCTTGTGGGAGCGGCCTTGGCCGCGACAGTGCGTATGACGCACCGCTGCTGTCGGGGTCGGAAGACCCCTCCTACAGAACCCCGGTCTGGCCGCAGGTCGGGCGCATCTCCTGCCGCTTAATCCTTGCTCGCCTCGACCGCGATGTCGATCGTCACCTCGTCGCCGACGTTCGGGGCGTACTTGCCCATGTTGAAGTCGGTGCGTTTGACGGTGACCGTGGCGTTGGCGCCGATGGCGTCCTTCTTGGTCATCGGATGCGGCATCGAATGGAAGCTGGTCACCTTCAGCGTCACCGGCTTGCTCACGCCCTTCAGCGTCAGCGTGCCATCGACCGCGACCGGCTTGTCCCCATCGAACACGACCTTGGTCGACTTGAAGGTGGCGGTCGGGTAGCGGGCGGTATCCAGGAAATCCTCGGCCTGGATGTGTTCGTTGAACAGCGACGAACCGGTGCTCACCGACTTCGTGTCGATGGTGATGTCGACGGCGCCGGTCTTCGCGGCGCGGTCCAGCGTGATCGTGCCGGAAGTCTTGTCGAAACGGCTCAGCTGGGTCGAGTACCCGAAGTGGCTGTACGAGAAGCGCGGAAAGCTGTGGTTCGGGTCGAGCTTGAAGGTTTCCGGCGCGGCCAGCGCGGGGGCGGCGACAGCGGCGAGGGCGAGCGAGGCGATGAGGGTTTTCAGCGAGGTCATGGCGGTTCTCCGGTTTGGGTACATCTATATATATGCAGCGAGGGTGAGGGCGGCTCAGCCGCCGGAAGTCATCTTCACCAGCGTGCGGTCACGCAGGACGAAGTGGTGGTACAGCGCGGCGCCGGCGTGGCCCAGCACGAGCAGCCAGATCAGCCAGGCGCCGAGCACATCCTTGTGGATGAAGTCGATCGGCTTTTCGAAGGTCTTGAAGTCCAGACCCATGCCTTCGGCCACCACGCTCTGGAACAGCGCGGTGCTTTCGAACTTCGGAATCTCGAACAGGAAGAAGAAATCCGTGTTCACGCCGGTGCCGAGGTAGCCGGTGATCGGCGCGACGATCATCACTGCGTAAAGCGCCAGATGGCCCATATGGGCGGCGAGGTGCGCCAGCGGCGTACCCGGCTCGTCAGCGGGCGCGCGGTTCATCAGGCGCCAGATCACGCGCAGCGCCACGATGACGGCGATGCTGACGCCGACCGACAGATGGATCTGCAGCGCGGTCATGTTTTCCGGCGTCTGCTTCTCGGTGAACCACTGGCGGTAATAGACCGACACGTAGGCGGCGAGAAAGAGCGCTGCCGTGGTCCAGTGGAACCACTTGGCGATGCGGCCGTAGCTGACGGCGGTGTTCTTCAGGCTCATTGCAGCGCTCCTTGCGCGGGGGTGAAGGCCCAGGCGTCCATCGCCAGCACGTAGTCGTCGATGCCGGCGTGGAAGCGCTCGGCGGTTGCCCCTTCGCCGGCCGCACCGAGTGCGACGAAGAAGGGCAGCAGGTGTTCCTCGCTCGGGTGGGCGCGCACGGCGTCCGGCGCGCGTCGGCGGTAATCGAGCAGCGTGTCGGTGTCGCCCGCCGCCAGCCGTCCGGCGAACCAGTCGGCGAAGGCGCGCACATAGGCCGGCGTGCGGCCGTCGCCGTGGGCGACGATCTGCCAGTCGCGCAGGTTGTGCGTCAGGTTGCCGGAGCCGAGCACGCGCAGGCCTTGCGCCGCCAGCGGCGCCAGCGCCCGGCCCAGCCGGTAGGCGCCCTCGGCGCCGCCGCGGCTCTGCAGCGACAGCGGAATCACCGGCACGTCGGCGTCGGGGTACATCAGGCGCAGCGGCACCCAGGCGCCGTGATCGAGGCCGCGTTCGGCGTCGAGCTGCACCGGCAGGCCGGCGTCCTCGATGGCCGAGGCAACGATGCCCGCCAGTTCGCGGCAGCCGGTCGCCGGGTAGCGGATCGCGTACAGCTCGGGCGGGAAGCCGTAGAAATCGTGAATGGTGTCCAGCCGGTCGGCGGTGCCGACCGTGGGTACCGCACTGTCCCAGTGCGCGCTGACCGCGACGATGGCGCGCGGCCGCGGCAGCAGGTCGGCCTTCGCCTTCAGCGCCGCACCGGCCGCACCCGGGCGCAGCGCGAAGGTCGGCGCGCCGTGCGGTACGAAGAGGCTGGACGGGTAGGTGTGCAGTGCGGCGGTGCTCATGGCGGACATCCGTGATTCGATGACTGCAGCTTAGTCATTCCGGCTTGTCCGAAATAGACGACAATCCGCAAATACTCGTTGCAGGAGTCGCAACAATGGATCGACTCGACGCCATGCAGCTCTTCGTTCGCGTGACCGAACTGGGCAGCTTTTCCGCCGTCGCCCAGCAGATGGGTGTTGCCCGCTCGGTGGTCACCCGTCAGATCGCCGCGCTCGAAGCCCACCTCGGCGCCAAGCTGCTGGCACGCAGCACGCGCCGGCTGTCGCTCACCTCGGCCGGCACCGCCTATCTGGAGAAATGCCGCGTCATCCTGAATCTGGTCGAAGCCGCCGAAACCGGCATCGCCGAAGAGCGGCAGACGCCGCGCGGCCCGATCCGCGTCGGCGCGCCGCTGAGCTACGGCCTGAAGCGCCTGTCGCCGCTGCTGCTCGATTTCGCCGAGCACTACCCGGAAGTCACGCTCGACATCGACTACAACGACCGCCGCGTGAACCTGATTGAAGAGGGCATGGACCTCGCCATCCGCGTCACCGCGAAGCTCGACCCCGCCACCGTCGCGCGCCGCATTGGCACGAGCCGGCTGATCGCCGTCGCCTCACCCGACTACCTCGCCCGCCATGCACGCGCCGGTCAAGGCAATTCACCCGACTGACTGGGCCCCGCTAAAGGCTGCGCACCTGCGGCCGCCGCCATTGCGCTGCCGGCCCGATGATCAGATCGCTCAGCGCCCAGACCAGCGCATCCACCCGGTCGGGGCTGCCCTTGCCCTCATAACCGCGCGCGGTGATCCGGCACATCTGATCCTCCAGCGCGCCAAGCCCGCGCAGGTGACGCACCCGGCCCTGTTCGTAAAGGGCCGCCACCGGCTCGGCGCGCGCCACCTTGCCGCGCGCGGCCCGCACGGCGCGATACGGCACCATCGGGTCGATCTGCCGGATCACCGTCTCGACCAGATCGCCGCCCTGATTGACCTCGGCCACCAGCCGGTCCGCGCCGTGCCGATCCATCGCGTTGATCGCCGCGCGCGCCCATTCGGTGGGCGATGCGGCACTCACGCTGGCATCCTCCAGCACCCAGGCCCGCCAGGTCTGCGGCGGCCCTTCCGTAACCGCGCCCACCACCACGATGCCGCAGGCATCCGATCCGGCATGCCCGGTCACCGGCGGATCGACCGCCACCACCACCCGGCTCAGCGCCGGGGCCTTGTCCTCGCGGCAGCTTTCCAGCCCCGTCGACGTCCAAAGCGCGCCCTCGGCATCCTCCAGCAACACCCCGTCCAGCTCCTGCCGCCCGATCCGGGTGCCTTCATACCGCCGCCGCACCTCGTCCAGGAACCCCGCCGCCAGATAGGCGCGGTTGGCCTCGGTGGGCGCATGGGTCACCACGGTCGACGGGTTCGCCAGGATGGTTTTCAGCACACCGATATTGCGCGGCGTCGTCGTCACCACCTGCTGCGGATGATCGCCCAGCCGCAGCGCGAATTGCAGCATGTCCCACGCCTCTTCGGCGCGTTTCCATTTCGCCAGCTCATCCACCCAGGCCGCATCGAACTGCGGCCCGCGCAAGCTGTCGGGGTCATGCGCCGAAAAGGCCTCGGCCACCGCGCCATTGGGCCAGACCAGGCGGCGGCGCGTCGCTTCCCACACCGGCCGCCGGTCGGGCGGGGAACAGGCGATGATCCCGCTCTGCCCCTCGACCATCACGGCGCGCACCTGATCATGGGTTTCCCCCACCAGCGCCACGCGCCGCGCCCGGCCCGGATCACCGGGGCCCGCGCCTTCAACCTGCGCACGCACCCATTCGGCCCCGGCCCGCGTCTTGCCCGCGCCGCGCCCGCCCATGATCACCCAGGATCGCCAGGCACCATCGGGGGGCAACTGATGCGGCAGCGCCCAGAAATCGAACAGCCAGGGCAGCGCCAGCAGCGCATTGTTTCCCAGCCCGGCCAGAAATTCATCCACCACCTCCGGCGTCGCGGAGGCAAGCCAGGCGGCGCCCGATCTCATCGCGGGCGGCTGCGAAATCAAGCGCGCATGCGCCTGCCGCCCCCAGTTCCTGCTTGCGGAGTTTGTCAATGGTCGCCCTCTCATTCAAAACCGCCTGAAGTGCTGCGCGAAATTCCTTCGCATATCCCGTCGCCTCCTTGCCCGCCTGTGGCGCGCCCTCACGCGCCTCGCGAACCACCAGGGCGAAGGTTTTCGCCGCCGTGGTGTACAACTCCATCGCCTCCGCAAGCAGGGCTTGCGAAGACCCCTCATCCACCGGGGTCAAATCCGTCATCTGTGCCGAAACCCGCCTCTCATGCCTGACCGCACGAGCGAACTGAAAAAGCGGCGCCGGGGGTTACCCCCGTGCCGCTTGCCCACCTCTTCTAGCATGCCCGAAGGTATACGACGGACCGTTCGCAATGTCAAATGAAAACCGTTCCGTATCAGACGGTTAGCGCGCGCAGCGTTAAGGTTTCATAAAGGTTTCACCCGGCCGCGCGACCTTATTGCGGCCTGTCAGCCTCGCGTGCGCGTTCCGCCTCGATCTCGCGCCAGCGGGCAACATTGCGGTTATGTTCCGCCAAAGTCTCGGCAAACACATGCCCGCCACTACCATCCGCCACGAAATAAAGGTATTCCGTCTCGGCCGGGTCCAGCGCCGCCGCGATACTTTCGCGGCCGGGGTTGGCGATGGGCGTGGGCGGCAGCCCGTCGATGACATAGGTGTTGTAAGGCGTCTCGCGGCGCAATTCGCTTTGCCGAAGACCGCGCCCCAGAACCCCCTTGCCATTGGTCAGCCCATAGATCACCGTCGGATCGGTCTGCAACCGCATACCCCGCCGCAAACGGTTGACAAACACGCTGGCAACCTGCGGGCGTTCCCCGGCCACCCCGGTTTCCTTTTCCACGATCGACGCCATCACCAGCGCCTCCTGAGGCGTGGCATAGGGCAGGCCCTCGGCCCGCGCGGCCCAGAGGTCTTCCAGGATGCGGCGCTGGCGCGCGGCCATCTCGGCCAAAAGGGCGCCGCGATCCGCGCCCCTGCTGACCTCGTAACTGTCAGGCGCCAGGCTGCCCTCGGCGGGCACCGCAGCGGTCTGACCCGTCAGAAAATCCACAGCCCCCAGCGCCTCGACCACCTGCCAGCTTGTCACCCCCTCGGCCAGCGTCACCCGATACCGCAGATCGCCCGCCGCCACCGCCGCCTCATAGGCCGGGGCCGCCGCATCAACGCCCGGCACGAAACTTGCCACTTCCTCATAGCGCCCCGTCGACGGATCAACTTCGCGCAGGATCAGATCATGGCCCGCCACGCCGATACGGAAATTCACCTCCGCTCCGCAGGTACTGGCCCCGCCACGGGTGATGACCTCAAGGATCTGCTGCATCGACGCCCCGGCGGAAATCAGATAGCTGCCGAATTTCACCTGCGACGCCTTGTCGGTATAATCCGCGCCCAGCCGGAAAATCATCGGCTGCGTCAGCGCGCCCTTTTCCGCCAGTTGCCGCGAGACCTGGGCAATCGACGCGCCCCTGTCGATGCGCAAACAGATCCCCCGTTCCAGCGGCCCCTCGGCAACAAACTGATTCTGCGCCCAGGCCAGCAGCCCGCCCAGCGCAATCAGCACCACCACCAGCAATGTCAACGCATTAGAGGCAATATTGCGCCACATCAGCCCTTTACCCGGCCCAGAACAAGGCTTGCATTGGTTCCGCCAAAGCCAAACGAATTCGACAATACCACATCAATCTTGCGCCTGCGCGCCACATTTGGCGCCAGATCAAGGCGCGCGGCAACGGCGGGATTGTCCAGATTGATCGTCGGCGGCGCCACCTGATCGCGCAGCGCCAGCACGCAGAATATCGCCTCAACCGCGCCCGCAGCCCCCAGAAGATGCCCGATCGACGATTTCGTGGATGACATCGTCGCCGTCTCCGCCGCATCGCCCAGCAACCGCTCCACCGCTGCCAGCTCGATCACATCTGCCATGGTCGATGTGCCATGCGCGTTGATGTAATCCACCGCCGAAGGCGGCAGCCCCGCCCGTTTCAGCGCCGCCTGCATCGACCGGAACGCCCCGTCGCCATCCTCGGCCGGCGCGGTGATATGATGGGCATCGCCCGACAGGCCATAGCCCAGAATCTCGGCATAGATCCTGGCCCCGCGCGCCTTGGCGTGCTCAAATTCCTCCAGCACCACGATGCCCGCCCCCTCGCCCATCACGAATCCGTCGCGATCAGCGTCATAGGGGCGGCTTGCCTTGGCCGGATCATTGCCCCGCTTGGTCGAAAGCGCCTTGCAGGCGTTGAAACCGGCGATGCCGATTTCGGAAATCGGGCTTTCCGCACCGCCCGCCACCATCACATCGGCATCCCCCCACTGGATCAGCCGCGCCGCATCGCCAATCGCATGCGCCCCGGTGGAACAGGCCGTCACCACCGAATGGTTCGGCCCCTTGAACCCGAAGCGGATGCTGACATGGCCGGAAATAAGGTTGATCAGCGCCCCCGGAATGAAAAACGGCGACACCCGCCGGTGCCCGCGTTCCTTGATCAGAACGGCGGTGTCGGCAATGGTGGACAAGCCGCCGATCCCCGATCCGATCATCACCCCGGTGCGGCAGCGGCTTGCCTCGTCCGTGGGTTCCCACCCGGCATCGCGCACCGCCTGAATGGCCGCAGCCACACCGTACAGGATGAAATCGTCAACCTTGCGCTGTTCCTTCGGCTCCATCCAGTCGTCGGGGTTGAAGGTGCCATCGCGGCCATCCCCGCGCGGGATCTCGCAGGCATAGGTGGTGGCCAGATGGCCCGCATCGAATCGCGTGATGCTGCCCGCACCCGACTGCCCGTCGATCAGCCGCGCCCAACTCTCCTCGACGCCCGAAGCCAGCGGCGACACCATTCCCAAACCGGTAATCACGACCCGACGCATCCACCGCCCCCATTCCCTTTACATTGACCGAACTGATACAACGCCCGGATGCAACACGCAACAATGGGCATGCCGCCGGTCTTGAACCACAACAGATGGCACGAACCCGCCCCACGAACCCGCCCTTGGCCCCTACCCGCCAAACGAAAACGGCACCCCGAAAACCGGGGTGCCGCATATCGCAAACACATCGCTTGACGACAGGGTGCGCGTTACTGCGCCTCGGTGATGAACTTCACCGCATCCCCGAAGGTCTGAATCGTTTCGGCGGCATCATCGGGAATTTCGATCCCGAATTCTTCCTCGAAAGCCATGACCAGTTCCACCGTATCAAGGCTGTCCGCGCCCAGATCGTCAATGAAAGAGGCCCCTTCAAGAACCTTGTCTTCCTCAACGCCCAAATGCTCGACGACGATCTTCTTAACACGATCCGCGATGTCGCTCATGTCTTTTCCTCATGTCCTGACCGGGCGCGCCCGGCCTTGTTGTTGATGCTCAACAGAGCAGCTTACGGGCCCGCACTCACGCGCCCAACCGGAAACCAAATCGCCGACCCCGGTCAAATCAGCGCCGCCTATAACACACTCGATGGCATAGGCAAACGCTTTCGCTCCGGGTCCGCCCCTCAGAACATCGCCATGCCACCGTTCACATGCACCGTCGCCCCGGTGACATAGCCCGCCTCGCGGCTCGCCAGATAGAGCACCGCCGACGCAACCTCATCGCCCGTACCCATCCGCCCGGCGGGCACCTGCCCCAGGATACGCGCGCGCTGCTCGTCATTCAACTTTTCCGTCATCGCCGTCTCGATAAACCCCGGCGCCACCGCATTGGCGGTAATCCCCCGGCTGGCCAGCTCGGCCGCAAGGCTCTTGGTCATCCCGGTCAGCCCGGCCTTGGCCGCGACATAATTCGCCTGCCCCGGATTGCCGGTTGCCCCCACCACCGAAGTGATATTGACGATCCGTCCCCAGCGCGCCTTCATCATGCCCCGCACCACCCCGCGCGACAGCCGCATCACCGCCGTCAGGTTCACATCCAGAACCGATTGCCAGTCGTCATCCGACATGCGCATGAACAACTGATCGCGGGTAATGCCCGCATTGTTAACCAGAATATCAACCGCCCCCAACACCTCGACCGCCCGCTTGGGCAGCGCTTCCACCGCGTCCTTGTCCGACAGATCGCAGGGCAGAACAAACGCCCCCTCCCCCAACTCCCCGGCCAGCGCCGCCAGCGGCGCCTCGCGCGTCCCTGACAAGGCCACCCGCGCCCCCGCCCCGTGCAGCGCCCGCGCAATCGCGCCGCCAATCCCCCCCGAGGCCCCGGTAATCAGCGCCGCCTTGCCCGTAAGATCAAACATGCCCGCTCCCTTTCGCGCGGATGATCCCCGATCACCAGGCCCATCCTCTCGATAAAAATACTCCACGGGGGTCCGGGGGTGTGAAACCCCCGGCGTCCCGCCACCTGCATAGCGGCCCAACCAGAACTCCGCAACAATCCAGACGGCCCTACCCCAGAACCGCCGCCACATCCCCGGGCGTGCCCACCGCCTGAACCGCCACCTCCTTGTGAATACGCCGGATCATGCCCGACAGCGCCTTGCCCGCGCCCACCTCCCAGAACTCGGTCACCCCGGCCCCCACCATCCACTGCACCGACTCCCGCCAGCGCACCCGCCCGGTCACCTGCGCCACCAGAAGCCGCCTGATCTCGGCCGGATCACTCACCGGCCCGGCGGTCACATTGGCCACCAGCGGCACACGCGGCGCGACAATCTCCACCCCGGCCAACGCCTCGGCCATCGCCTCGGCCGCGGGCTGCATCAGCGCGCAGTGAAACGGCGCCGACACCGGCAACAGCATCGCGCGTTTCGCGCCATGCGCCTTGGCGATCTCCAGCGCCCGCTCCACCGCCGCGCGATGCCCCGATATCACCACCTGCGCGGGGTCGTTGTCATTGGCGGCCTCGCAGACCTGTCCTTGCGCCGCTTCCGCCGCCACCGCCTCTGCCCCCGCCAGGTCCAGCCCCAGCAGCGCCGCCATCGCGCCCTCGCCCACCGGCACCGCTTCTTGCATCGCGCGTCCGCGCAGGCGCAGCAGCCGCGCGGCATCGGCAAGATCCAGCGCCCCCGCCGCACACAGCGCCGAATATTCGCCCAATGAGTGCCCGGCCACAAAGTCTGGCGCCCGCGCGCCCGCCTCTTGCAAGGCGCGCACCGCCGCGATCGAGGTGGCCATCAGCGCGGGCTGGGCATTGGCGGTCAGGGTCAAGGCCTCTGCCTCGCCCTCCCAGATCAGCCGCGACAGCGGCTCGCCCAATGCCTCGTCCACCTCGTTAAAAACCGCTCGCGCCGCCGGGCTTGCCTCGGCCAGCGCCCGGCCCATGCCGATCGCCTGCGCCCCCTGTCCGGGAAATACCAATGCCAGTTTGTTGCCGTCGTTCATACCGTTGCCCCCCGATGTTACCCTTCCCCGCATAACGCCCCCTCTGGCCGGGCGCAATTCCCCGGCGCGGCGCCATTGCCCGCCACCAGCCAGTCGTCGTCGTTAATCGGGCCTTTACCGGACCCGTGCAATCTGCCGCAACCACGACTGTCGGAGAGGCGGATGGATTTCGCGCAAGCACTGGAACGGGAACGCCGCGCGCGTCTGGCCGCCGAACGCCTGTTGGACCAGAAACAGCGCGAACTCTTTGCCGCGAACCAGAAACTCGCCCGGCATGCCCGCGCCCTTTCCGACGAAATCGTCACCACCCAGCAGGAAGTGGCCTCTGTCCGGTCCGAGGCCGAGATGCTCAAGGGCCAGAACAACCGCTTTCAGGGCGACCTGCAACAGGCGCATACCGCGGCGGTGATGGCGGAACGGCGGCTTTGGGATTCTCTGGAAACCATCCGCGACGGGTTTGCGCTGTTCGATCAGGGGAACCGGCTTATCGCCGCCAACCGCGCCTGGATGGCGCTTTACCAGGAATATGACGCCATCAAACCGGGCGTCACCTATGACGAAATCCTGCGCATCAGCGCCGAAGAGGGTCTGATCGATCTTGACGGCTGCACCCCCGAGGCATGGTGTGACCGCATGCGCGCCCGTTGGGCGCAACACCCGATCCCCCCGATCAGGATCAAACTTTACAACGATATCCACCTGCGCCTGCTTGACCGGCGCGCGCGCGACGGCGATATCGTCAGCCTTGCGCTTGACATCACCGAAACCATGGCGCGCGAGGCTGAACTGCAAGTCGCGCGCGACCGGGCCATGGCCGCCAACCGGGCAAAATCCACATTTCTTGCCAATATGAGCCATGAAATACGCACGCCGATGAACGGCGTGGTCGGCATGGCCGAACTGCTGTGCGACACGCCCCTGAACGAGGAACAGAAACTTTACGCCGAAACCATAAAATCCTCGGGTGAGGCGCTCTTGGTCATCATCAACGATGTGCTCGATTATTCCAAGATAGAGGCGGATCGCCTGGTGCTCCACCCCGAGGTGTTCGATCTGGAACGCACCATCCACGAGGTGGTGATGCTGTTGCAGCCCGGCGCCCGCGACAAGGATCTTGACCTTGTCATCGATATCGACATGTTCCTGCCCACCCGCTACCTGGGCGATCCGGGGCGTATCCGGCAGGTGCTGACCAATCTGATCGGCAACGCCGTGAAATTCACCGAACGGGGGCATGTGGCGATCCGCGTGGTGGGCGTTTCCGCCCCCGACAACATGCAGGATGTGCATGTCACCGTCGAAGACACCGGCATCGGCATCGCCCCCGAAAACATCGATCACGTCTTCGGCCAGTTCAATCAGGTCGAAGATGCCTCGAACCGCAAATTCGACGGCACCGGCCTGGGGCTGGCCATCACCCGGCAGTTGATCACCCTGATGGGGGGTGAGATATGGGTTGATTCCGAACCCGGTCGGGGATCGTCCTTCGGGTTTCGCCTGTCGCTGCCGGTAGCCGAGGCAGGCGATCAACCCTTGCGGATGTCGATCGATCTGCGCCGGATCCTGGTCGTGGACGATCAGATGATCAACCGCACCATCCTGGAACGCCAGCTTGCCACCCTGGGGGCAAAGGTGGTGCTGTGTTCTTCGGGGACCGAGGCGTTGACGCTGCTGGATCACGATACGGATTTCGACGTCATCCTGACCGATCACCAGATGCCCGGCATCGACGGTCTGGAGCTTGCGCGCCGGATCAGGGCGCGCGGCAACGATGTTGCGATCCTGCTGCTCAGTTCCAATTCCCCCGATCTGCGCGCCGATGACCGGGCCGACATGCTGACCGGGGTCTTGCAAAAGCCGCTGCTGCGCCGCGATCTTTACCGCAGGCTTGACGCGCTTACCCGCCCCCCCGAACCCGCCGTCTCACCCCCCCTTGCCACCACGGTCGCACCCGCCCCGTCGGATCTGCGCCCGATGCGGGTGCTTGCCGCCGAAGACAACGCCACCAACCGGCTGGTCTTTGCAAAGATGATCAAAGACCTTGATCTTGAACTTGTTTTTGCCGGGAACGGCCGCGAGGCGATCGAGCGTTTCGGTGATTTTCACCCCGATCTGATCTTCATGG
This sequence comes from Paracoccaceae bacterium, assembly GCA_014359745.1. Taxonomy (GTDB): domain Bacteria; phylum Pseudomonadota; class Alphaproteobacteria; order Rhodobacterales; family Rhodobacteraceae; genus JACIYW01. The sequence goes on from JACIYW010000088.1 coordinate 11,841, forward strand.
ATATCTCGATGCCAGAGGTCGACGGCCGCCAGGCCGCAACCGCGATCCGCACCATCGAACGCACCCAGGCCCTGCCGCGTGTGCCCATCGTCGCGCTGACCGCACATGCGATGTCTGGCGATGCCGACAGCATTCTGGCGGCGGGGATCGACCATTATCTGACCAAACCGCTGCAAAAGGCGGCAATCATCGATCACATCATCGCCGAACATCCCGCCGGGGCACGCCCGCTGCAACACAACGCGAATGTGGGCCATGCGCCCTGACCCCCGTCCATCGCCCGTTGTCGGGATGCGGACGCGCGGGCCACAGGTTACGACTCGTTCACGATCGCCAGAAACGCCGTGCCGAACCGGTCGGCCTTTTGCGGATCGACGCCCGCGATCCGCCCCAGATCGGCCAGGGTCGCGGGGCGCTGTTCGGCAATCCTGCGCAAGGTGGTGTTGGGAAAGGTCAGGAACTTGCC
>JACIYW010000089.1 GCA_014359745.1 Paracoccaceae bacterium
TTCAGGCGGGTGCCGCGCCCGACATCTGCGCGCGCGCCATGGCAATCCGGGCGGATATCCGGGTGCGTAATCCTGCCCAAGGGCCGGGAGACGGAGGAGATGGATGACGGGGAAGTGGATGACGGGGAAGTGGATGACGGGGAAGTGGATGACGGGGAAGTGGATGACGGGGAAGTGGATGACGGGTGAAATTGGCCCGCACAGCCTCTTGCGCCGTGATCCGCATTTTCAATCCGCGAGTGGTAAAACCGCCCGCATCAAAACTGGCGGCGCCAGAACTGACCGCGACGGAACAGGCCTGCCCAAAATCGCCTGCGTCAGACCTCGTCCTGATCGGCGCCCCGGTATTGGCCCCACGCATCGGCCCACATCCCCGGCGACGACCGTCCCGCAGGGATCAATGCACGATATCCTCTTCGCGTACGAACATGTTGTCCCATGCGCGATCCAGCAACTCAGGGGTCATCTGATAGGGAATGCCTTCGAATTCGCAGATGGCGATCATCTGGTCAATCAGGAACACCGGCTGATAATTGGCATAGGTATTGTCGATGGTGGGGTATTTCTTGTGGATCAGGTGGATCAGCGTCGCCTCATCCAGCGGCATCTTTTTCTTGCGCGCCACCATGGCAAAGATTTTCAGGAACCCTTCCTGATCGGGCCCGTCGATCTTGATCTTGAAGAAGATCCGGCGCAGCGCCGCCTTGTCGAATATCTTGTTGGGATGGAAGTTGGTCGAAAAGATCACCAGCGTGTCGAAAGGCACGGTGAATTTCTCGCCCGATTGCAGGGAAAGGATGTCCCTGGATTCCTCCAGCGGCACGATCCAGCGGTTGATCAGCGCCTGCGGCGGTTCGGACTGGCGGCCAAGGTCATCAACGATGAAGATGCCGCCCGTGGATTTCATCTGCAACGGCGCCTGATAGGTGCGCGCCGTCGGATTATAGGTCAGGTCGAGCATCGACAGCGTCAATTCGCCGCCGGTGATCACCGATGGCCGCTGGCACAGCACATAGCGGTTGTCGAACCGGTTCGAGGTGCGGCGCAGCGATTTGGGGTCGTCAACGTTGGATTCCGCGGCCGAATGCACGATCGGGTCATAGACGGTAATCACCTGCCCGGAATACTCAATCGCGCGCGGCACATAGATCTTGTCGCCCAACGCATCGCGGATGCCGTTCGAGATCGACGATTTCCCGTTGCCCGGCGGCCCGTACATCAGGATCGATCGCCCCGAGGTGACGGCCGGACCAAGATGATCAAGAAGGGTGGGCGGCAGGATCAGATGGCCCATGGACCGGGTCAGATCCTCGCGCGTCAGTTGGATGTTGCGGATCGACTGGCGCTGGATCTGCTCGCGGTATTTTTCCAGGGGGATCGGCATCGCCCCGTAATATTCCGATTGCGACAGCGCGTCGAGCGCCCGCGCCTTGCCCGCATCGGCCAGTTGATAGCCCATTTCGCCGCCCGAATTGGCGTGCAGCGTGCCGGTGGCCTCAACCAGGCGCTGCCCGCGCGCAAGGTCGATCAATTCCTGAACAACAGGCACCGGCAGGCAGATCACGCGCGCAAGATCCGATACCAGGTCAAGGTTCATCCGGAACATGGTTTTCAGCAGGATATCGCGCATCATCACCATCGACAGCCCGGTTTCGGCCAGGCTGCGTGGCGGGGGCGGTGCCAGAACGCCAGAACCTTGCGGGGAAGACGGCAGGGCGCTTGCGGTTTGCATGTTCATCGGGTTCCCTTTTGGCGAGTTTACCGGCGCACATGGTGCCCGGTCCGGCCCAGACGATCACGCGGGGATGGCAATTTCAGGGCAGCCACGGGGCAGCATTCAGATGCCGCGCGCCGCCGCCATCGCCAGATAAAGGATCAGTGCGGTTCCCAGGGCCAGCCCCATCGGGAAATCCTTTTTGCGTTCCCAGCTTTCCCAATCGGGCGCGGCACGGCGCACGGCGGGCAGGCGCCGCGCCGCGCGATGGGTCACAAAGGCGCCGATCATGGTCGCGGCCAGCAGAAACAGGAATTCCTGCAGGTCACCCAGGGCGATGAAAGGCGCCATCGCGGCGGAAAACTTGGCATCCCCCGCGCCGATCAGCCGTGCGGTGCTTAGCCCGAATCCGATCACCAGAACCACAATCAGATGCACCCAACGCCACAGCCAATCGCCCAGCGGCAGAACCAGCGGCCCGATGATGAGAAACACCCCGATCAGCGCCAGCACCGACAGGTTGGGGATACGCATGAATTTCATGTCGCTCCAGGCCACCCAAAGCGAGATCGCCGCGACCGGTGGCAAGAGGAGCAGCGCGGCGGTGGGATCCATGTGCACCATCTAGTTTGTCGCGACCGCCTCAAGGGTGCGCAGCGATCTTTCCGCCGCCTCGAAATACTGGGGGCTGGTATCGATCGCGTCTTGCAAAAGACCCTTGCCGATCGCCACATCGCCCTGTTTGATCGCCGAAAGCGCCAGCGTGTACAGCAGTTGCGCGCGTTCGGGTTGGGTCATCTCGATCACCGGCAGATCGTATTTGCGTTGCGCTGCGCGGGCGAGGGTCAGGTTGTTCTTGGCGGTGAACAGGCCGGAATCGTATTGAAGCGCCTCGATGAACAGCCGTTCGGACCCGCGCGCATCGCCGCGTGTCAGCTTGGAATACCCCCAGTTGTTCAGCACACTGGCGGGGCGCGTTGTCATGCCAACGGCGGTTTCATAGAAACTGTCGGCCTTTTTCCACTGTTTCTTGCTGTCGGCGACCATCGCTTCCAGCCGATAGCGCTGAAAGGTTTCATGGGTGGGCGGCACGGAATTCAGCACCGATGCGGCCCGATCCCATTGGTTGGCGCGGATCAGCGCGTCGGCGAAATTAACCCGGTCATCATTGGTGGCGTCCGCATCGGCTAGGATGGTTTCCCAGACGCCGATTGCCTCGACCGGGCGTTTGGCGCGGATCAGCGATTGCGCCAGACCGCGTTGCAGATCCATCCGCTCGGGGTGGTCGCCGGTCGCGCGGCGGAAATAGTTCACCGCCTCGTTCGGGTCGGCGACGGTCAGCATGATGTCGTTCAGGTTGCTTTCATCGATCACGTTCACGCTGGCAAGCGCGCGTGCCGCCTCTGCCCCCTTGTCCTGGGCGCAGCCAGACAAGACGACGGCGCCGCAAAGGCACAGAAGAATCCCCAAAGGTTGGTGCATGTCAGCCCCTACTGCTCGATCCTCAGGGTGTGGAGAGCAGAAGATATCGCCCGTTGCCCCGCCGCACCAACGAAAGTTTGTTATTGTTGGGATCAACATAGCCGGTATTTTCAAATTTTGCGAGCGAGACGCGCAAATTTTCGCGAATCTGGGCGGATTGGCCACTATCCAGCGCAAAAGCGGCCCGGAACACCCGGCTTGCCTCTCCGTAATTGCCGCGTTCCATCAGCACCACGCCAAGATTGTTGAGCGCGGGCACGAAATTCGGATCGCGTTCCAGCGCGCGGTGCAGAAAAAGTTCGGCCTGGCCAAGACGCCCCAGCCGCAGATTGGCAGAGCCGATGGCCGACAGAACGTCAACCGTGGCGCCATCCTGACCGGCGGCGCGGGTATAGGCGCGCAGGGCCAGTTGATATTCGCCCGCGGCCATCAGCCGGTGCCCAACCTCCAGCCCGTCTACCGCCACTTCCGGCCCGTCGATTCCGGACGGCAGCGGCGGCCCCTGGTTCAGCGGTTCAAGCCGGTCGCCCGACGAACAGGCCCCGACAAGGGCAATCGCGGCCAGAAGGGAGTGCAGACGGGCGGTCAGGGGCACAGGGTTTCCCGGTCATGCGGCCGCCGTCACTTGTTCATCATCGCAAAGGTCTGGACGATGGAGTGGATGGACGGACCGATAAGGATGATCATCAGCGGCGGAACGGTAAACATCATTGTGCCAAGTGTCAGCTTGGTCGGCAAGACGTTTGCCTTTTCTTCGGCGCGCATCACCCGCTTGTCGCGCATCTCGGCGGCATAGACCCGCAGCGCGTCGGCGATCGAGGTGCCAAAGGTCGCCGATTGCACCAGCACCGTCACGAAAGACGACACATCCGGCACCCCGGCCCGTTCCGACATATCCTTGAGGACCGAGACGCGATCCTTGCCCGCCTTCACCTCCTGGCCGACAATCTCGAATTCGTCGGCAAGCGCGGGATAGCCCGCGCGTATCTCGCGCGATACCCGCAGGATCGACTGATCCAGCGATTGCCCCGCTTCCACACAGACCAGCATCAGGTCAAGCGCATCGGGAAACCCTTCGATGATCTGGGTCTGCCGGGTCTGGATGCGGCGTTCAACCCAGTATTTGGGCAGATAATACCCGATGCCGCCGGGCAGGATGATGGCAAGGATGAAGGCGCGCGTGCTTAGTTCGCCGGTTGCCGACGATATCAGCGCATAAGCCAGACCAAGGGTCATCAGCCCCATGCCGATCACGAATTGCGCGGCGTTCATCGTGCGCACGGCGGTTTTCGAACGGTAGCCCGCGCGCATCATCTTGAGGCGCGCCGCGCTCATCTCTGCGGCATCCTGGGGTTCGAGGAAGTTCGCGAACTTGTTCAGCTTCTGGCCCATATCCTCGGCGCGCAGCGATTGCCGGGACGTGGGATCGGCAGTGGCCGACCTTGTGTCGCGCGCCACGGTTTTCTGGAATTTGGCCATCGGATCGACGCGCTTCTGGCCCATCATGACGAAGGCGACAAGAACCAGCAAAATTCCAAGCCCGCCAACGGCATAGACCGGCCCCATGATGCCGAATCTTTCCGCCAGCCCGCTGGTTAGCGCTTCCAGTATGTTCATCGTTCAGACCTTGATGTTGACCATGATCCGCATGTAGATCACGTTGACCAGAAGAAAGACGCCCACCGCAAGGGCGGCGGGGATGAAGGCGCCGGTGTTTTTCACCTCGTCGTAATAATCGGGCTTGAGAAGCTGGATCATGATCATCGCCCCGATCGGAAACGCCGACAGGAACATGCCCGACCATTTCGCCTCGGCGGTGATGGCACGCACCCGGCGGAACAGTTTGAACCGCGCGCGGATCACCTTTGACAGGCCCTCAAGGATCTCTGCCAGGTTGCCGCCCGATTGCTGTTGAATGGTGACGGCCACGGCCAGAAAACGCAAATCCTGCATATCCACCCGTTCGGCCAGCGCTTTCAGCGATTCCGATATATCGCGCCCATAGGCCGCCTCGTCGGCGATCATGCCGAATTCGGTTCCCAGGGGATCGGGCACTTCCTTGGCCACGATGCTGACCGCCGATGCGAACGGGTGCCCGACGCGCAGGCTGCGCACCATCAGTTCCACCGCTTCGGGCAATTGTTCCTCGATCATCGAAAGGCGCTTCTTGGCCTTCTTGTTGACCCAGGCATAAACCGCGCCAATGCCCATCGCCAGGGCCACCACGATGCGCACCGGCGTTTCCGCCGAGGTGCCGATGGTCAGGCCCACATAGGCGATGCCTGCCAACAGCCCCATGATCCCCACCAGCGCCTTTGGGGAAAAGGCGATATTGGCCTTTTGCGCCTTTTTGGCAAGGATCGAGTAAAGCGGGATGCCCTGCGACCTCATGTGCTGGCTCATCTCCTTGCGGAGTTGTTCCAGAACCTCTTCGCGCTTGCCGCCCTTTTCAAGCAGATCAAGGCGGCGGTTCACCTTGCTGTTCAGGCTGATCGATTTGCCGAAGACGGTAAGATATATCCCCTCGACCAGCAGCAGGACGCCGATAAAGATAGAGATATAGACGAGGGGGGCGGCGCTGAATTCCATGTTGGCGGTCCTTACGGCAGGGGTTCGTAGATTTCGGCGGGCAGGTTATAGCCCCATTGCTTGAACCGGTCGGAATAGTAGGATCGAACCCCGGTCGCGTTGAAACGGCCGATGATCTTGCCGTTCGGTTCCAACCCAAGACGTTCGTAGCGAAAAACTTCCTGCATCGAGATCACGTCGCCTTCCATGCCGGTGATTTCGGTGATCGACACCATCCGGCGCGACCCGTCTTGCAGGCGGCTGGCCTGCACGACAAGGTTGACGGCGCTGGCGATCTGGGCGCGCACCGCCTTGATCGGCATCTCGATCCCGGCCATGGCGATCATGTTTTCCAGGCGGCTGACCGCGTCGCGGGCAGAGTTGGCGTGGATCGTGGTCATCGATCCGTCGTGGCCGGTGTTCATGGCCTGCAACATGTCGATCACCTCTTCGCCGCGCGTCTCGCCAACGATGATCCGGTCGGGGCGCATCCGCAGCGCATTGCGCAGGCAGTCGCGTTGCGTCACCGCGCCCTTGCCTTCAACGTTGGCCGGGCGGCTTTCCATCCGGCCCACATGCACCTGTTGCAGTTGCAATTCTGCCGTGTCCTCAATCGTCAGGATGCGTTCATGGTTGTCGATGAAGCTGGAGAGCGCGTTCAGCGTCGTGGTTTTCCCCGACCCCGTGCCGCCCGACACGATGATGTTCAGCCGACACGCCACGGCGGCCTGAAGATAGACGGCCATTTCCTCGGTGAAGGCGCCAAAGCGCACCAGATCGGGGATGCCCAGCTTTTCCTTCTTGAATTTCCGGATGGACACCAGCGATCCATCCACCGCAATCGGCGGCACCATCGCGTTGAAACGCGAGCCATCCGCAAGGCGGGCGTCGACATAGGGGTTGGATTCGTCCACGCGGCGGCCCACCGCCGACACGATCTTGTCGATGATCCGCAGCAGGTGGCGTTCATCCTTGAAGGTGACGTTCGACAGTTCCAGCTTGCCGTCGCGTTCGATAAAGACGCGGTGCGGGCCGTTCACCAGAATATCGTTGATCGTATCATCCTTGAGCAGCGGTTCCAGCGGGCCAAGGCCCATCACCTCGTCATAGAGATCCTGGTTCAGGCCGACCCGTTCTTCCTTGGTCAGGACCACGCTCATTTCCTGCATCGCCTCACCGCAGATCGCGGTGATTTCGGATTTGAGATCGGCCTCGGTCGCGTGTTCAAGGGCGGCAAGGTTGAGGTTGTCCAGCAGGCGCTTGTGCAGTTCCAGCTTGATTTCGGACAGCTTGTCGCGGCGCTTCTTTTCCTTGTCGGCGGCGACGGCCTCGGCGGTTGGTTTCGGCAGGGCGGCCGGGGTGCGGTGCCTGATGGTGACGGGCGGTTTTGCCATTGGCCCGGAAAGACCCTGGGTCGCGGGCGCCAGCGTGGGTTTGGCGGCTGGGTCGGATTCGGATTTCTTGAACCTGGCGAACATGATCTTTACTTTCTATTTTCCGGCCTTTTGCGCGGCGGTCTTTTCCAGATCGCGCAGCGATTGCGCGAGCTTGCGGATTTCCTTGCGCAGCGGGTTCTTGGCCGCGAATTCGGCCATCGGCAGCCCGTGGTCATTGGATTGCGTAACCTGGCGTCCGCCATCCGCCAACAAAAGTTCTATCGTGATATCAAGGCTTTCCGCCAGACGTTTGACCCGTGCCTTGCCGGAAAGATCGGTAAAGCGCGGCGCGCGGCTTAGCCCGAAACGCAGCTTTTCAACCGGCAGATCCTCGGCCTTGAGCGCCCGGATCAGCCGCAGCGCGTTCTGGGCCGACCGCATGTCAAGTTCGATCAGCGCAAAATAGACATGCGAGGCGTTGAGCACGGTTTCCGTCCACTGCACCACCGTCTTGGGCATGTCGATCACGACATAATCAAAGTTTGAACGGGCCATTTCCAGGATGCGGTTGACGTCGTCGCTGGTCAGAATATCCAGTGGCAGCATCTCTGGCGGTGCGGTCAGCACATAAAGGCGCTCGTTGAAGGTGACAAGCGACTGAAGGAAGGCATCGCTGTCGGCCGCGGCGGTTTCGGTCAGCAGTTCATAGACCGCCTCGCGGCGCGGAAGATCCAGATAGGTCGCCACCGAACCCGTCTGAAAATCAAGATCCAGCAGGCACACGCGCGGCCCGTCCTTCTTTTCGATCGAGGCCAGTTCCCACGCCAGGTTTACCGCAAAGGTCGTCGCCCCAACCCCGCCCGCCAGCCCGTGAACCGGCAGGATCGTTGCGTCGCGGTCGCCGCTGGCCTGAAAACCTGGTGTTGCGACCTCGGGGTCGTCATCCTTGGGGGCGGGGGGCGCGGCCACGGCGGCGGGTTTGCGCAGCCGTTCGATGGTTTCGTGCAACGCACCCTCGGGCAGGGGATAGGGCACAAAATCATCCGCGCCAAGGCGCAGCAATTGGTGCAGCGCGATCGGGCTTACCTCTTCGGCGATCAGGACAACGCGAATGTTGCGATCCTTGGCCGTCTGAATAAGGCGGGTTATCGTGGAAATATCCGAGACATCCTCGTCATCCACCGCAATGGCGATGAATTCCAGCGCCGAAGCCTCTGGCTGGGTCAGGAAAACCGTGGCGTCGTTGAATGTCAGATCGCCCCAGCTTTCGCCCAGTTCCGCTTCCATATCCTCGATCAAAAGATCGAAATTCTGAACATCGCGCGAAATGGTGCATGCCCGGATCAGGGCCGGTTCGGGTTGCAATGCAGCTATACTCGTCATGGTCTCGCGTCCTTCCGTAATCGAGCGATGGTCGGTCGCGGTGGCCGTGGATCTTTGATCGTTCATGGCTCACCCTCCGGCCTGTTGCGCACGATTCTGGGCGCGCACGCTGCTCGTATAGGGGGAAGGTGCCCCTTAATCGGGGCAACATTGGGGCTGAAAAACTGTAATTATTCGGTATTTCGCGACGATCCCGGCCCAAAAGGCCCGATCGGTTACTGAAGCTGGCCTACCTGCGCGTTTCCGCTTGTTACGTCGGGATGCGCCGGTTCGGCGCTTTTGACGTATTCGCGGAACACGACGGCGGCGTATTTTCCGTTCATATCCGCGCCCCGGCCGCGCACGAAACCGGTCACCTCTGTCACCGTGCGGCGATTGCGGCGTTCGGGCCCGGCGCTGACAACCAGGGGCCGGGTTTCGCCGAAAGAGGCCACAGCTTCCAGCCGCGAGCGGCTGATGCCACGGCTGACAAGGTAATTCACCGCGGCATTCGCCCGGCGTTGGCCCAACCTCTGGTTATAGGCGTCCGATCCGACCAGATCGGTGTGGCCATAGACGCGAAAGCGTATCTCGGGGAACTGACGGATCCAGTCGGCCTGCTGGTCAAGCGTCGCGCGCGCATCGCCGTCAAGCACCGCGCTGTTGAAGGCAAAGTTGATGGTCGAGGGCACCTCGGCGGCAAAGCGGCGTGACAGGTCGATCACCGCGTTGATCTCGCCCGATTGCAGGCCCATGTTTCGCGCGGTCGACTGGCCAAAGCCGGTTCTTTCCAGGCTTTGACCGGCCTCGCCGAAATAATCGGCGGTGTTGCACGCGCCAAGCGCCATTACCGCGCCGAACAGAACCATCCGTACCGCCATCAGATCACTCCATCACATAGCCGTAGGAACCGCCAAAATCCTGCCGCGAAACCTCTCCCGCCACGCCTTTTGGCGTGTCTTTGCCCGCAACCTTTCCAAAAAGGAACAATTCGGCCTCTGACGGCGGTTTGACGCGGTCGGTCGGAAGCGCCAGCGCCTCGCCGCGGGTGGGGGTGACCAGATGCGGGGTGACGATGATCACCAGCTCGCTTTGATTGCGCTGGTAATCGGCGCTGCGAAACAGCGCCCCAAGCACCGGAAGATCCCCAAGCCATGGCACCTGCGCGGCCAGATCGGTGAAATCATCCTGCAACAGGCCCGCGATCGCATAGCTTTCGCCATCGCGCATCTCGACGGTTGTCGTGGCCTCGCGGCGGCGGAAACCGTTGATCGAAAAGCCGTTCGATACCACTGCGGTGGTCGGGTCGATGCCGCTGACGGCGGCGTTGATCACCAGGTTGATCAGATCGCCATCCACGACGGTGGGGGTAAAGTTCATCTCTACCCCGAAGGGCTTGAATTCCACCCCGACCCCGCCGCCATCGCTGAGCACCGGGATCGGCACCTCGCCACCCGCAAGAAACCGCGCTTCCTGTCCGGAAAGGGCCGTCAGGTTCGGTTCGGCCAGGGTGCGCACAACCCCCTTGCTTTCCAGCGCGTCCAGAAGCACGGCAAATTGCAGCGATCCGGTGGAAAACCCAAGGCCAAGAACACCTTGTGAATCGCCGGTCCCGTTGATGGTGCCCGTCAGCGCCCCGGCCCGCGTCCCCGCGCCGGTAAGGCTGCCGGTGCCCAGTTCGATCCCCAGATCATTGTTGAAAACCGACCCGCTGACGCCCAGACTGGTGCTGAGCGATTTTCTGACCGAGCGGTTCATCTCGGCAAAGCGCACATGCAACATCACCTGCTGCGTTCCGCCCACATTCATCAGGTTCGACACCCGTTCAGGGGCATAACGCTGTGCCAGGTCAAGGGCGCGATCAAGCTTGGCGGCGCTTGAAACCGTGCCCGACAGCACGATGCCGTCATTGGCGGTGCGCACCTCGATCGGTTCGCCGGGCAGGATCTGGCTAAGCCGTTCCTTGAATTCGCCGATGTCAGGGGTCACCTGCACTTCGATATTGCTGATCAGGGTGCCATCGGGGGCCAGCAGGGTCAGCGTGGTGCGCCCCGGTGCCTTGCCCAGCACATAAATCGTCTTGTCCGACAATGTTGACACATCGGCGATGCCTGGATTGGCGATCGACAATTCCGCAAAAGGCTGGTCGCTTTCCAGCACCACCGCCCGGTTCATGGGAACGTTAAGGGCGCTGCGCGGGCTGCCGTTCAGCGTTTGCACGCCCTGACCCACGCCGGATGGCGCCGTAACGGCAACCACCGCAAGGCCCAGAAGCCCCGCCTGAAACAGCCTTGATATGCTCATTGTGATCCTGCCTCTCCGATCACGTCAAAAAAGGGTCTTTGGCGCCCATTACCGCAACCATGCAGGAGTTGACGAAATATTGCAAGAATCAAGCGTTTCTGCGGTGCTGTTTATGTGGATAACCTGCAACACGCACAAATGGTGGCCCAAATGCAACGGCCGGACCCCAGATCAGGGGCCCGGCCGGGGGGGAAACCCGGATCAGTTGGTGCAGGGGATCTGCGTTACCACCACTTCGGAACCGCGACGGGTGCGCACGGTGCAGACCGGTTCGGGCTGCGCCTCGATCACTTCGGCGGCCTGAATGCCCAAAAGGCTTTGCTGATCCACATCGACGGCCTCGGCCGTGCCCTGGTCCTCGGCCCCCACCAGCGACAGGGTCAGCCGCCCGGTGGCCTGGGCCTGTGTCAGCTTGGCCACCTGTTGCGGCGTGGCCTCTACCGTCACGTTGCGGGCGATCTGCACCTGTGTGGTGCGGTCGGGGTCGGCGTTCTGATCGACGGCGACAAGGGTCATGCCGGTATCGATCAGCTTGGTGACGTTGCCGGTGGCGCGGGTTGCCCCGCTCCAGTAAACATCGACGCGGTCGCCGGGCCGCAAGAACCCCGATACGCCGGTCGAGGCATCGACCTTTATGGTAAAGGCGCGCATCCCGTTGGTCAGCCGCGTGGTAATGCCCGCATCTTCGCCCGGCGCGGTCAGCTTGACCTGCATCAGCGGCTCATACGGTTCCAGCGCCCGCAGGACCGAACGCAGCTTGCCATCCTCGGGGAACAACACCTTGGGGTCGGTGAACGCGCCTTCGGGCACGGCGTTCTTGGGCCAGGCCACCTTGGCGACGTTTTCGCGCTTCAGAATCTGGCCAAAGCGCAGCTTGTCCTTGACCACCAGAACCTCGACCGTGGGAATGGCCGGGGCCTGCGCGTTGCGCAGCCGCCGGTTTTCCGTTTGCAACTGTGTGAACTGGCCCTGCACCATATAGGCGGCCATGCCGGCGATGCCGAGGCCAAGGATCAGAACAAGTCCGAAAATGATACGCATGGAACTTCCTTTCGATTTCCGCGACATGCCACTGGCGGATTGACACCATTCCTAGACCGGCAATCTGGCGAAATCGTGGAGAGGATGGGATAAAACCGGGTTGATCGCGGATCGCTGCGGTCAATTCGAATGCGTCGGCAGCGTGATCGAAATTGAATTGCCCGAGAAGGAGGATGACACCTTGGTCGCAAGACTGTCGGTGCCGAAGGCGACCGGCCCCACAACCAAAAGGCCCAGCCCCATGATCGCGGCGGTCAGCACCACCCAGTCAACGGTGACGGCACCGGAATCATCATCCAGAAAGGCGATTGGGGGTTTGACCGGCGTGGTTTCCATTTGAGGCTTTCGATACCGTTTGAACAGGTTCAGGATGGCCGGTGATCATGGCGTAACTATGGCCACATCAATGCCCACGGGTCGGGGTGGTTGGCCAGTGCG
>JACIYW010000009.1 GCA_014359745.1 Paracoccaceae bacterium
ATCTGCGCGACGATGCGATCCGGTTTTGCCAAGAGGCGCGCCGTCTGCGCCCCGACATGGTGTTCGGCGCCGATATCATCGCCGGTTTCCCGACCGAGACCGAGGCGATGTTCGAGAACTCGGTCCGGCTGGTCGAGGATTGCGGGCTGACCTGGCTGCATGTGTTTCCCTATAGCGCGCGCAAGGGCACGCCGGCGGCGCGCATGCCCGCGGTTTCGGGGGCGGCGATCAAGGAACGGGCATCGCGGCTGCGCGCCCTGGGGGACGCGCGCGCAGCGCTGCATATGGCCGGACAGGTGGGTCGTGAACACCGGGTGCTGATCGAGGGGCCCCGCGCCGGGCGCACCGAACAGTTCGCCGAGGTGGCTTTTGCCAGCGATCAGCCCGAGGGGCAAATCGTATCGGCGCGAATCACCGGCGTGGCGGCGGGGCGTTTGCAGGCCGGGGCCTGAGGCGCCGTCTACAGTGTTTCGGCTTTTCCATGAATCGGCGGAAACGCTGTAGGGTGTTGATCTGTCGCAATTTCGAACCGAAAAAGTCTATCAACTTTTTCTGAAATTGCTTTAGGCCAAGCTTGGACCATCGGTTTTCGGCTGGCGAGCGGCGTTCAATTTTCGGGAAGGGTATATGGGGGATATTTATCCCCGAACCCGCCAAGGTATTGAGCGGGTTCGGGTTTTCACTGTCCCTTTTGGGGAAATCTTATCCCCATCCGGGCGGGAACACAATTGTGACGATTTCACGATGGTTGCCTGGGGGCGAGCGGTGTCAAATCAGCAACACCTGCGTGCCGACATTGGCGCGGCCGAACAGGTCGGCGATATGTTCGTTGTAAAGGCCGATACAGCCGTTCGACGAACGGCGGCCGATCTTGCGCGTATCATGGGTGCCGTGGATGCGGTAATATTGCCACGACAGATACAGCGCATGGGTGCCCATCGGGTTTTCCGGGCCCGCCGGGATGAAATCGGGCCATTCGGGATTGCGCCTTTTCATGGCCGGGGTGGGGGCCCATGTCGGCCCCTCGACCTTGCGGATGACGCTGGTGCTGCCGCGGCGCGTCAGGTCATCGGACATCGGCACCGACGAAGGGTAAAGTTTGTAGGTCTGCCCATCCTCGCTCCAGAAATGGACGGCGCGGCTTTCGATATCGACCAGGATCGCGCCCTTGCGCAGGGTGCTGAAATAGGGCTGCCAATCAAGGGTGCGGAAGGCCGAGGCGTTGCGCCGCACCGATTGCACATCCTGTTCGATTTCGACGGTGTTGGCCATCGGCTGGGCGAGCGCGGGCATTGCCAGGCCGCTGGCCATGGCGGCCCCGCCGCCAAGAAACACCCGCCGAGAGAAATTTGAAAAATTGTCGCTGCCCATAGCGTTCTCCTTCGATGCCGAGAGGGATCATCGTGATATCTTACGATTTTGATGTGGCAATTACAAATCAAACCCCTTGCTGTTGGCGGTTTATCGCGCGAAGGGTTTGTGCCCGCGGGCGCGCCGATGTAATGAGGGCAGGATTTTGTGTGATGGACCCCCCGAATGATGAAACCTTCTGGAATTTTTCTGATTATTTGCCTTGGGCTGTCGGCCTGCGCAGCGCCGCCAGAGGTAAAATACGGGACCGATGGCAAGCCGTTGCCACGGGTCTATCGGTTGAAAGAGTCGCAGTTGGGCGAAATTCAGCTTCGAATGCTGGACGGCGTCAACGCGCTGCGTGGCGCGGCCGGGTCGGGCCCGCTGCGCCTGAATGCCGCGCTTAATGCCGCCGCAGCGACCCATTCGCGCGACATGTCCTTGCAGAACCGGCCCTGGCACTTTGGCTCGGACGGGTCATCGCCCATCGACCGGGTGGCGCGCGCAGGCTATCCCGACGAGTTGAAGGGAGAGCTGATTTCCGAAACCTACGAGACAGAGCTGGAAACGCTGGCGGCCTGGGCGGCAAACCCGGTCGAGCGTGAAATCCTGCTGGACCCGGCGGCGCAGGAAATGGGCTTTGCCTATTTCCAGGAACCAAGCGGCAAGCTGTGGTGGACGCTGGTCACTGGCGGGCCCGATTCAATATCGACGGTCGGTGCGACCAATTGAACGGGCAAGCCAGAATTGCCCATTCGTCGGTTTCGCGTAGCGATGCCGGTCAGGCGGTGACGTTGATCGGGGTGCCGGTGCGCACCATCGCGTAGATTTCTTCAATCTCGGGATTGGTCACGGCGATGCAGCCCCATGTCCAGTCGGGTTTGCTGACGCCGGTGGGGGGGTGGCCGTGGATGAAGATGTCGCCGCCCGGCGACCTGCCGACAGCGCGCGCCAGGGCGATATCGTGATGGTTCGGGTAAGATATTCCAAGCGCCAGGTGGTATTTGCTTTGGGGGTTGCGGCGATCGATGACATAGGGCCCTTCGGGGGTGCGGCCGTCCCCCTCGAACCGTTTGTGACCTTCGGGGTTGAAGCCAAGGGCGATGTGGTAAAGCTTGAGCACCTTGTCGCGATGCAGAAGCATCAAGCGCCGGTTGGTCTTTTCGACATGGATGCGCGTGACCTCTGGTCCGGTATAGGCGCGGGTGGGATAGGTGTTTCTACCGCAGGCGGCAAGCGTAGCCGCCGCCCCGGCCAGAAGGATCTGTCGTCTGGTCTGCATGTTCACTGCCCCGAAAGTCTTGTTGTTTTCCTGATATCATACAGGAAAACCGCAGAAAGTGAATCCCAACTTGCGGGGCAATTCTCAATTTTGGGTTACTTTGGGGGATCGATTTGCGACAGCCGCGCCTCGATCGCGGCAAGGCGGGCGAGAACCTCGTCGCGGTAGGCGGCGTTCGATTTCTTTTCCTCTTCGTTATGGGCGTCCTGCATCGAGTTGACTATCAGGCCGACCAGAAGGTTCACCACCGCAAAGGTGGTGATCAGGATGAACGGCACGAAAAACGCCCAGGCATGGGGATATTGCACCATCACCGGGCGCACGATGCCCATCGACCAGGATTCCAGCGTCATGATCTGGAACAGCGAATAGGCGGAATTGCCAAGGGTGCCGAACCATTCATCGAAGGCATCCCCAAAGAGTTCGGTGGCCAGCACCGAACCGATGTAAAAGATCATCGACATCAACAGCAGCACGCTGCCCATGCCCGGCAGCGCGGTCAGAAACCCCTCGACCACGCGGCGCAGTCTGGGGGCGGCCGAAACCACCCGCAGCACCCGCAGGATGCGCAGCGCCCGCAGGACCGACAGCGATTGCGCGCCCGGCACGATGGCGATGCCGATGATCACGAAATCGAAGACGTTCCACCCCGAGCGGACGAAACGCACCCCCTGCGCAAAGATCTTCAGCCCCAGTTCCAGAATGAAGATCGCGAGGCAAGCGTGATCGAGCGCCACGATCAGCGGACCGAAAGCGGCCATCAGCCGGTCGGATGTTTCCATGCCCAGAAGCACGGCGTTGAACATGATGACGCCGATGATCGCGTTGCGGATTTTGGGCCGGTCCAGCCACTGATCAATCGACGTACGAAGCGACATGCCACGGCCCCCTGAAAATCCCCGCTCAGCTATCGGCCTTCGAGAAGGCTGCCGCAAGTTCGACATGCGCGGACCAGCGGAATTGGTCGATCACCTGTACCCAGTCAAGCACATAGCCACCCTGGGTCAGAATCCTTGCGTCGCGGGCGAAGGTGACGGGGTTGCAGGAAACGGCGGCGATGCGGGGCACGGCGCTTTGGGCCAGTTCGCGGCACTGTGCTTCGGCCCCGGCGCGCGGGGGGTCGATGACGACGGCGCCGTAATCAAGTTCGGCGGTCAGCAGCGGGCGGCGGAAGAGATCGCGCACCTCGGTGGTCAGGGGGCGCAGGCCGGTTGCCTGACGGGCGCCGGTGGCAAGGGCGGTAATCATCGCGGCGTCGCCTTCGACCGCGTGCACGCGCGCCTGCGTGGCAAGGGGCAGGGCAAAGGTGCCGCAGCCGCTGAACAGATCGGCGATGGTGGCGGGGGGGCCGATGGCGCTGGTGACGGCGCTGGTAACGGCGGCCAAAAGGGCGGCCTCGCCGTCGGCGGTGGCCTGAAGGAAGGCGCCGGGGGGCGGGGTGACGCGGGCGGGGCCGAAGGGGATCATCGGCGGGACGGATTGGGAGATCGTCTCTCCCGACCAGGAAAGCCGGGCGAGGCTCGCGCTTTCCACCAGGTGTGCCAGGGTCATCAGGCGGCTGGCCTCGGGGCTTGGCGCGCCGCTGATGTCAAGGTCAAGGCCGGTATCGGTAAGCGTCAGGGTGAAGGACAGCGTGGTGCTGCGCGAGGCGCAAAGCGCTGTGATCGCCTCAAGCAGGGGCAGGGCGGCCATCAGATCGGGATGCAGCAGCAGGCAGCCGGGGATTGCCACGATCGTATCCGAAGCGCGGGCATGAAAACCGACGAGCGCGCCCTTTTTGGTGCGCCGTCCGGCAAGGGTGGCGCGGCGGCGGGCGCGGGCGGGCGAAGTGTGGATCGGGCGAAAGCTGGTGTGCAGGCCCTGGGCGGCCAGGGCCATGCGCACCACATCGGCTTTCCACGCCGCCACGAAAGCGTCAGAGGCATGTTGCAGCGCGCAACCGCCGCAGGCCCTGGCATGGGGGCAGGGCGGGCGGATGCGGTAGGGCGCGGGCGTGAGGATTTTCGGCGCGGCGATCCGGCCGTCTGTCACGGTGCCCTCGACCACCTCGCCGGGCAGGGTGGCGGGGATATGGACGGGGCCGGGCGCGACCCCATCGCCGCGGTGGTTGAGGCGGGTGATCGTGTGACGGGTGGGGTGATCGGGGGGCATGGTTGCTTTGCAGGTTGGGGCGGGATTTGAGTATTTGGATCGAGAGGATGGGCGGGTGGCGGTGGAGTTTGAGTATTTTCACCAAGATGAAATGGCAGGTTTGTTCTTCGTTATTCCGCGGCGTCGGCCACGCCGATGAAGCCGCCCGACTGGCGGTTCCAGTAGCGGGCGTAAAGGCCATTCTGGGCGAGGAGTTCGTCGTGGCGCCCGGTTTCGATGATGCGGCCGTGGTCCATGACGATGATCCGGTCCATGGCGGCGATGGTGGACAGGCGGTGGGCGATGGCGAGCACGGTCTTGCCCTGCATCACGCGGATCAGCGCGGTCTGGATCGAGGCCTCGACCTCGGAATCGAGGGCGGATGTGGCCTCGTCCAGCACCAGGATGGGCGCGTCCTTGAGGAAGGCGCGGGCAAGCGCGATGCGCTGGCGCTGGCCGCCGGAAAGTTTCACGCCGCGTTCGCCAAGGTGGGCGTCATAGCCTGAACGGCCGAAGTGATCCTTCATGCCTTTGATGAAGCCGTGGGCCTCTGCCTGTCTGGCGGCGGCGATCACGTCGTCCATACTGGCGCCGGGCCGACCGTAAAGGATGTTGTCGCGGGCGGAGCGGTTGAACAGCGCGGTTTCCTGGGTGACGGTGGCGATCTGGCGGCGCAGGCTGGCCTGGGTTACGTCGCGCAGGTCGTGGCCGTCGATCAGGATGCGGCCCTGTTCGGGATCGTAGAGGCGCAGCAACAGCGCGATCAGCGTCGATTTTCCCGCCCCCGAGGCGCCGACGATGCCGATCTTTTCCCCGGCGGGGATGGTCAGGCTGACGGCATCGATGCCGCCTTCGCGGCGCCCGTAGGCAAAGCTGACGGCTTTGAACGTGATGGTGCCGGTGGCCTTTGGCAGTGGCCGGGCATCGGGGCTGTCGGGCAGGCTGTGGGGCGGGGTGAGGGTGCGGATGCCATCTTCGATTTCGCCGACATTGGCGTAGATCGCCATCAGGACGAAGCTGACCCAGCCGGTCATCTGCGCGATGCGCAGCGCAATCGCGCCCGCCGCGGCGATATCGCCCGGCGATGCCGCGCCGCGTGTCCAGAGCACAAGCGTGCCGCCGACAAGCACGACGGGCAGGAGCCCCGCGAGCACCATCAGCGCCAGCCGGAACCAGGCAGACACCACGCCGAAATCCACCGTGCGGTCGCGGTAGGTCTGCATGGTGTCGAGGGCGGCGCCATCCTCGTGTTCGGCATTGGCGAAAAGTTTCACGGTCTTGATGTTGGTGATCGTGTCCACCACCTGCCCGGTCACCATCGCCCGCGCCCCGGCGCGCGCCATCGAGGTGCGGCGCACGCGGGGCAGGAAGGCCTTGATCAGCAGGAAATAGGCGGCCAGCCAGAAGGTCAGCGCGACCGCGATCCAGATGTTGATCGAGACAAGGAACAGCGCCGAACCGATCAGCGAGGCCAGCGAAAACGAGATGACGTTGACGCTTTCGCTGATCACGTCGGTGACGGCGCGCGCGGTTTGCATCTGTTTTTGCGCGATGCGGCCGGCGAAATCATTGTCGAAGAACGTTACCGCCTGACCCAGCGTGAAACGGTGCAGGCGCGACAGCACCAGTGGCATCAGGTTGGGCGCGATGACGATCGAATTCATCGCCGCCATCGCCGATGACGCAATCGGGCGCAGCAGGATGAAGAACACCGCAAACCCGGCCAGAAGCAGCCAGTTCCGCGCAAAGAACACCGCCGGATCATGGGCAAGTGCGGTGTCGATCACATGGCCAAGCACCAGCGCGCTGAGCACCTCGAACACGCCCGCGATGGCCGAGACGCCGGAGGCCAGCAGCACGACGGGCCACGACCCTTCCAGCGCCCAACGCAGAAAGGCCCAGAGGCTGCGCGGTGGCGTGCCCTCGGCGGGGCGGAACGGGTTTATGAGGCCTGCGATCTGCATAGGTGATCCGTCTGGGAAGGGGCATATGCCCGCGATATAGGGTGCCCGCCGGTCAAGGGAAACCGGCGCGCCGATCTGTGCCGGTCCGTCAGGCCAGCAGATCGTCCCGGCCAAGGGTAAAGCCAGAGGCGATCCAGCGATCTTCAAGGGCGGTCAGCCGCGCGCCAAGGGCCGCGCCCTGAACCCCCGGCATCAGATCGGCGGCGCTGACGGGAAAGGTGGCGGAGGCGCCGCGCGCGATGTCTGCCTGCCAGTTGGGGGGCGGCGGGCTTTGCATCAGGGCGGCGCGCACCAGCACGATATCGGTGGCCGTCGCCTGCCCGTGGCGATAGCCAAGTTCGGCCGCGGCGCACGGGCTTTCGGCGCCGCTGCGGATCAGATCAAGGTGGCGCGCATCGGCTTTTGACAGGCGCAGCGCCTGCCCGACATCCGCGCCGCCCAACGAGGCCAGGCGGCGGCGCCAGTCGGGGGCAAGGCCGCCCTCAAGATGCACCAGAACCGGCAGCGCGCCGGCCTCGGCCCCCGGCAAGACCTGCGCAAGAACACCCGCCGCCTGCATCGAGGCAACAGCGGGGGCGGGATCGGGCGCGGCCAGCAGCTTGCGCATCTCGGCCCCGATGCGTTCGCGCGACAGGCGGGGCAGGCCCCCGGCGTGGGCGGCGCAGGCGGCCAGACCTTCGGCATCAAGCCCGCGCGCGGGGTCGCCATACCAGGCGTGAAACCGGAAAAACCGCAGGATGCGCAGGTAATCCTCGCGGATGCGGGCATTGGCATCGCCGACAAAGCGCACGCGCCGGTTTTCCAGATCGGGCAGGCCGCCAAGCGGGTCGATCACCGTGCCGTCGGCCTGGGCATAAAGCGCGTTCATGGTGAAATCGCGGCGCGCGGCATCCTCGGCCAGGTCATCCGACCAGGCGACGGTGGCGTGGCGGCCGTGAGTTTTCACATCGCGGCGCAGGGTTGTCACCTCATGCGGCAGGCCGCCCGCGATCACGGTGATGGTGCCGTGATCGATGCCGGTCGGCACCGGCCGCAGGCCCGCCGCCTGCGCCAGATCCATCACCCGTTCGGGGCGCGCATCGGTGGCAATGTCGATATCCGCGACCGGCATTCCCAAAAGCGCGTTGCGCACGCAGCCCCCGACCAGCAGCGCCAGATGCCCCGCATCGGTCAGCATGGCGCAGACCGCCTGTGTTTCGTCGCGGGTCAGCCAGGGGCCGCTGACCTTCATGGCGCCAGCCGGTCGGCCAGGGCGCGCAGGATCCGCGCGGTGGCGCCCCAGATGTAATAGGGGCCATAGGGCACGGTGAAATAGTTGCGTTGCTGCCCCATCCAGATCCGCGATTGCACGCGGTAGCGTGTGGGATCGCAGAGATGGGCAAGGGGGACGGTGAACACCTCATCCACCTCGCCCGCTTCGGGGCGCGGATCGAACGCGGCCAGCACCCGGCCCAGAACCGGGGTGATGCAATACCCGGTGCCGGTTTCATGGGTGGGCAGTTGGCCCAGAACCATCACATTGGCGGGGTCGAGGCCGATTTCCTCATGGGATTCGCGCAGCGCGGCGGCGGCGGTGCTGGCGTCGGTCGGGTCAACCTTGCCGCCGGGAAAGGCGATCTGTCCGGGGTGGTGGCGCAGCCGCGATGACCGCTTGGTCAGGATGACGCCGATCCCCGACGGCCCGGCCAGAAGCGGCACCAGAACGGCGGCCTGGCGCAGGGTGCGGCCTGCAGGCGGGGGGGTGGCCTTGTTCAGGTCGAAATCGGACGAGGGCGCGCCGGGGCGTGCCAGCGCGCGCAGGATGGGGGCGAGGGGATCGTCGTCAGTCATTCCCGGTGGCATCCCCGGTGGCATCCCCGGAGTTTGGCCCAGAATCGGGGCCAGAGCCATCCGTAGCGGTCAGCGCGGCGGGATCCAGTTCGTAATGCGCGTTGCAGAACTGGCAATCGGCGGTGATCAGCCCGTCATCGGTGATCATTTCGGCGATGTCTTCGGGGCTGAAGGCCGACAGGCTTTCATGCACCCGCTCAACCGAACAGGTGCAGCCGAATTGCACCACCTGCGCGTCAAAGACGCGGGGGATTTCTTCGTGGAAGAGGCGCACCAAAAGGTCGGTGGGTTGCACCCGCGGGCCGGTCAGTTCGATATCCTCGACCGTATCAAGCAGAATATTGACGCGGTTCCAGTTTTCGGCGTCATCGCCGTGGACGATATCTTGCGGGGCCAGCAGGCCGCCCGCGCCCGATCCGCCGCCCTGCGCATGCGGAGAGCTTTTGGGCATGTGTTGCAGCATCATGCCGCCCGCGCGCCAGTGTTCGGCCTCGGTCTGGGTGGTGCTGCGGCCAAGGCCAAGGGCAAAGCGGGTGGGCAATTGTTCGGATTGCGCGAAATAGGTTTCGGCACAATCGGCCAGCCTTGTTCCCGACAGCGGGGTGATGCCCTGATAGGGCGTCATGTCGGGGCCCTGATCGATGATGATCGCGAAATACCCTTGCCCCAACAGGGCGAAGGGATCCGTTTCGGCCCTGATGCCGGGGGCGTCGGCGTCAAATGCGGCATAGGCGCGGATGCGGGCGGGCGCGCCTTCGGCCTCGGGGCCGTAATAATCGGTTGCGATCATGCGGACCGGCCCGTCGCCGCGTATCTGAAGCGAGAGTTTCCAGCGCAGCTTGACAGTCTGGCCGATCAGCGCGGTCAGCACCACGGCCTCTGCCACCAGCGCCTCGACGGCGGGCGGATAGGCGTGCTGGCCCAGAATACGGTTGAGCAGCCCGTCAAGCCGGGTCACCCGGCCCCGGATATCGGCGCGGTCAAGCTGAAAGGGCAGGACGGTATCGTCCCAGGCGATTTTCGATCCAAGGGTCATGGGCTGGTCCTGCGGTGCGATCCCGTTCTATCGTGCCCGCGCGGCAACGGCAACCACGGGAGCAGAGCCATGACCAGACGTTTCGGCCAGCCCCCCGAGGCGGGGCGCGTGTATCGCAGGCGGCCGGGGGCCTATGCGGTGCTGATCCGGGGGGGGCGGGTGCTGCTGACCCATCAGCAGGCACCCGAACCCGAATTCCAGTTGCCCGGCGGCGGGATCGATCCGGGTGAACATCCGCTGCACGCGCTGCGCCGCGAGGTGGGTGAGGAAACCGGCTGGTCGATCGCGGGGGTCCGGCGGATCGGGGCCTTTCGCCGCTTTGCCTATATGCCGGAGTATGATCTTTGGGCGGAAAAGCTGTGCATCATTTACACCGCCCGCCCCGCGCGCCGCCTTGGCCCGCCGACCGAGGCCGGGCACAGCGCGCATTGGGTGGGGTTTGGCGCGGCCCCCGCGCTGGTGGGCAATCCGGGGGATGCGCATTTTCTGGCGGGGGTTCTGGCGCGGGCGGTTCGGGTGCTGGCCGGTCAAAGATAGCTGCCTGCAACGGATTTCAGCCCGTCGGCTTCAGTCCCTTGACCGGCGCGCGTGGCGTGCGCGGGAGATGCGTATTTGGGCCAAGATGAAGCGAGATGAAGCGAGATGAAGCGAGACAAGCCGATGCTACCCCAAAACCCGAAATTTCGGTAGTGGGGTGTGACGCGGAAGTTGTCTGATACCTAGCTTTGGAAGGTTTTCCACTAATTCTGGATGGTTTCCCGAAAGAACTTCAGGATCGCAGTCGCGACCTGTTTCCGGGTGGGGTAATGGCGATTATGGGTCACGTGCTGGTGCATGACCGCCGATAATCGTTCGCTGGGGTTGAGGTGAAGGCAACAGGGCGGCAACTGGATCAGGTGGAAATGGCAATCGGGAGGTGCCGGGAAGGCCCCCGATCCCGTCACCATACCGGCGCGGTGCTGGATCATTTCTGTATGATGCAGTTTGACCAACACCCCGGCCCCATGGCGCAAATTCATCTCTCCGGTCGGCCCGATCCGATCTTTTTCACCCAAGTGCGCGACGCGCTGACTTATGTCAAAGACCCCGAGCGTGACGCCGATATCCTTGCCTTCTACGTCGGCGACATGGGCGCGGCGACAAGCTGGGAGGTGCCGGGCATGGACAACTGGGCCCGTGCTGATACTGCGTATTTCGTCACCGGTGCCGATGTCACCGGCGGTATGGGCGCGCCCGGGATCGTGCCCTTCGCCAGCGCCGATGCCGCCCGCGATTTCGCCATCCGCAAGGGCGGACAGGTGATGATGCTTTCTGACACCCCGACCAAGACCGTTCTGACCCCGGTCGAGGTCGCGCTTGAGGAAAAGCCGTCATGACCCCGACACGCCGCCGCTTCCTGACCTTCACGGCCGCCGCATTGGCCGTGCCATCCGCAGCCGCCGCCGGTGACACCGCCCGCTGGGCCGGTTTCGCCCTCGGCGCGCGCGCCAGCATGACCCTGGCCGGGATCACCCCGCTTCAAGCCCGACCCGTCTTTGCCCGGCTCGAGGCCGAGATCGCCCGGCTTGAGCGGATTTTCAGCCTCTACCGCAATGACAGCGCGCTGGTCCGGCTCAACCGCACCGGCAGGTTGCGGGCCCCGCCGCACGAGTTGCTGGAGGTGCTGACGCTGGCCGGTGCCTTGCACGATGTTTCCGGCGGGGCGTTCGATCCCACCGTGCAACCGCTCTGGCAGGCGCTTGCCACCGGCGGTGACGCCGTGACGGCCCGCGCGACGCTCGGCTGGGACGGGGTGCGGTTCGATGTGGACGAGGCGCGCCTTCTGCGCCCCGGCATGGCGCTCACGCTTAACGGGATCGCGCAGGGCTATATCACCGACCGGATCGCGGCGCTGCTGCGCGGGCAGGGGCTGCGCGATGTGCTGGTCGATATCGGCGAGGTCGTGGCCCTTGGCCGCAAACCCGACGGCAGGCCATGGCAGGCCGGTATCGCCACGCCCGCGCGCGCGCTTGTCCACCGCGTGGCGCTAAGCGACCGGGCGCTTGCAACTTCGGCCCCGATGGGCACGATGCTGGCTGCCGGACAGGGCCATATCCTTGATCCGCAGGGCCATGGCCCGCGCCATGAACTGGTTTGCGTTTCGGCCCCCCGTGCGGCGCTGGCCGATGGCCTGTCGACCGCGCTTTGCCTGCTCGATGGCAGGGCAGGACAATCGACCATAGCCCATTTCGACGGGGCCGCCGTCGAATACATCACATGACCCCTTCAACCAACCAAGAGGAGACGACCAGATGTTCACCAGGCTGATCACTGCCGGGGCACTCACGCTCAGCCTCGCCGCTTCGGCCCTCGCCGAGGGCGACACGGCAGCGGGCGAAAAGGTATTCAACAAATGCAAGGCCTGTCACATGGTAGGCGAGGATGCCCAAAACCGCGTTGGCCCCGTGCTCAACGGCATTGTCGATCGGCCGGTCGCGGCGGGCGAGGGGTTCAAATATTCCGACGTGTTCCAGGAAAAAGCCGCCGAAGGCGCGGTCTGGAGCGAAGAGGAGCTTGCCGCCTTCCTCGCAAGCCCGCGCAAATATGCCAAGGGCACCAAGATGGCCTTTCCCGGTCTGCGCAAAGACGCCGAGATCGCCGCCGTGATCGCCTATCTGGCGACGTTCAAGTAACCCGCGCGCTGCCGCGATCAGGGTCGCCCAGCCACGCGCCGGGCGGCCCACCTCATTTGCGTCCCTCGGCCTCGTCGATCAGGCCCTTGATCCACAGCGTCACCCACCAGTTGACTGGCATGCCGAGCGGCAGGCAGAGCCAGAGCGCTGCGACCGGCGAGAGGGCGGGCCAGCCTACCACCTGCCACAGCAACGCCAGCATGAAGAGATTGATCGCCACGGCCAGCGCGGTGAACGGGTAGAGAGCCAGGTAAAGCCGCAGGGGCGGGCGCTTGATCGGGGGCATGGGCGGGTTAGTGGCTGGTGCCTTCGGAGAAGGTGATCTTGTTGAAGACATTGTATTTCCCCGAGGGTTTGCGCATCGGCAGGCGGGTGACCTCTTCCAGCGTCTTGGCATTGTAGACGATCACCGCGCCGTCGTCTTCCCAGACCGAGACCAGCGCATGACTGCCGTCGCGGGTAAATTCCACATGCGCCACCGTGGCGCCGGGCACCGGGCGCAGGGTGCGCACAATCTCAAGGCTTTGCTTGTTGATCACATGCATCGCGTCGCGATTGGGGCCAAAGAATACGTCGGCCCAGAAATAGGGCGTGTTCTCGTGGCTGCGCAGGAAGAACCCCGGCCCGTCGGTCTTGATGGTGTCGGTCACGGTCCAGCTTTCGGTGTCGATGATCGAGAGCATCCCCTCTTTCAGGTGCGGCGTGGCCATCACCCGGCGGCCGTTCCGTTCCCATGAAATGCCCGATCCCAGATGCGGCATTCCGGGCAGGGGCAGTTCGGCGATCTCGCGGCCGACGTTGAGGTTGACCACCACGCCCCGCCCGCTATCGCGCGCGGCACCGATCAAGGCGCGGTAATCATCGGTGAAGAAAAAATCGTCGAGCGGCTCGGACAGCATGATCCGCCGCCGGGCGAACAATCCTTGCGAGGACGGGATAGCCTCGATCATGCCCTTTTCGCGGCTATGGACAAATCCCTCATAAACGGGCGCGGCGGTTGGGTCGGTCGCCACCTCCCAGATTTCCGCCACATCCTTCAATGCCAGGATGAAACTGTCGCGCTGCGGCGCCTGATAGACCGCCGAGACGCGGCTTGCCGTGCCGTCCTTGCCCGCGACCGGCATGACGATCTTTACGCTCAGGTCGTCGGTGTCGAGGATCGTCAGCGTCATCGGCAGGTAATTGGCCACCGCCAGCCACTTGCCATCGGTGCTCATCGCGATGTTGCGGCTGTTGAGGCCGGCGCGCACCCGGCCCACCTGATGCAGCGACCAGATATCGTATTTCTGCACCCAGCCATCGCGCGACATGATGAAGACATAGCGCCCGTCGGGGCTGAACTTCGGGCCGCCATGCACGGCAAAGGGGGTGGTGAACCGGTCGAGCACCTTGAACGTGTCGCCGTCGAGCACACTGACATGATGATCGCCGGTTTCCACCACCAGCGTGATGTTAAGCGGGTCGGCGTCGAAGACGGGGGTGTTGGCGGGCGTGTAGTCGGGATCGCGCCAGCGCGTTCCGGCAATCTGCGTAGGCCCCCAATCCGGCACATGACCCAGCGGCGTTTTCAGCCACTCGGCCAGGGCTGCGATCTCTGTCTCGCTCAAGTTGTCGCCATAGCCGGGCATCTGCGTGGCGGCGCGGCCGTGCGCGATCACCTCGGCCACCTTCGGCCCGCGCATCCGGCTGAGCGTTTCAGGGATCAGCGCCGGGCCCTCTCCGCCCAGCCGGTCGGCCCCGTGGCAGGCGGCGCAATCACGCGCGTAAACCTGCGCCGGGTCCGCCATCGCCGGGCCTGTGAGGAGCGCCAGCGCGCTAATAAAACCGATGGATCGGATCATGTTTCTTGCCTCTGAACGGGGTGACGGCCAGACGGTCGCCGGTGTTGGACACGCCGATTTCGGCGTCATCCAGGTAACAGGCGGGATCCTCTGCCCAGGGGTCGCCGGTCAGTTGCAGCGCGCGGATGCGGGTATTGCCGCCGCAGACCGATTGATAGGCGCATTGCCCGCAACGCCCTTTCAGGGGGCGCGGGCGTTGTCGCAACTGCGTCAACATCGGGTCATCGCCGGTCCACAACTCGGAAAACTTCGTGGTTTTCACATTGCCCACCGTGTAATCCGACCAGTAGGTGTCGGGGTGCACCCGCCCCAGCGTGTCGATATTGGCCACGCCCAGGCCGGAGGAATTGCCGCCCCAGGCCTCCAGATGATCGCGCAGATGCGCCACGCGGGCAGGCTCGAAATGCCGCTCGGCCCAGCGCAGCATATAGACCGCATCGGCATCGTTGTTGCCGGTGACCAGATCCAGCGGCGCGCCCTCTGCCGCCGCCACCCAGGCGCGGTCGATCATCATATCAAGCGCGCGGCGCGTGTGATCGTGCTGCGCATCCTCGCCCCGGTTCTTATCGCCGCGCCCGGCATAGACAAGGTGGCTGAGGTAAAACTTGTCCACCCCCTCGTTATCGCAAAGTTTCAGCAAATCAGGTAGTTGCGCTTCGTTGTCGCGCGTGAGCGTGAACCGCAGCCCCACCTTGATGCCGCGCGCCTTGCACGCGCGCACCCCGCGCAATGCGTCGTCAAACGCCCCGTCCACGCCGCGAAACCAGTCATTCGTCTTGCCGATCCCGTCGATGGAAATGCCGACATAGTCGAACCCGATTTCGGCCACGCGATCCGCAGTCTCGCCATGTACCTTGGTGCCGTTGGTCGACAGCGCCAGCATCCGCACCCGCTTGCGCGCCTCTGCCGCGATCTCGAACAGGTCGCGCCGGTCCAGCGGCTCGCCCCCCGACAGGATCAGCGCCGGAATGCCGAAGTCGCCCAGATCGTCGAGCGTTGCCATCGCCTGTTCGTGGCTCAGTTCACCCGGAAAATCCACATTCGCCGAGACCGTGTAGCAGTGGCGGCATTTCAGGTTGCAGCGCCGGGTGAGGTTCCAGATCACCACCGGCTTGACCGGCCCTGCGCCCCTGCGGCGCAGCGGGGTGGGGTTGACCAGTTGGTGCATGTATTCGGTCAGGCGAAACATCTCAGCCCTCCTTCGGGCGCAGCCGCAGCCCTGTTTTCTTGAGAATGCGCGTCGAATAGAGGATGTCACCGGCGCGGCACGCATCGCCCAGCAATTCGGCGATCTGTGCGCGCTTTTCCTCGACCTCGTCGCGGCTTTGCCCGTGGATCATGGCAAAGATGTTATAGGGCCAGTCGGGCAGGGCGCGCGGCCGCTCGTAGCAATGGCTGACATAATCGAGCGCTCCCACGCGCGCGCCCAACTCCGCCACCGCCCCATCCTCCACATCCCAGACCGACATGCCATTGGCGACCATGCCAAGCGCATAGTGATTTGGGGCCACCGCCACGCGGCGGATGACCCCGCGTTCCTGCATCGCGCGCAGCCGGGCACAAAGCGTGGCCTCGTCCAGCCCCAACTTTTCGGCCACCATTGCGTAGGGCTGCGGCACAAGGGCCAATCCGCCCTGCGTGGCGGCGATGATGCGGCGGTCCGTGGCGTCGATGTTCATGCGGCGACCCTGAACCCGATAAAGAACTCCGTCAGCTTCGGGAAACAGAGCACGCGCAGCCCTGTTTCCTGTTCAAGGGACGTGGTCACCGCCTCGATCTCGGCTGCCGTTTCCGTAGCCAGAACGAACCACATGTTCAGACGATGACTGCGCTCATAATTATGCGCCACCTCTGGCCGGGCATTGACTTTGGTCACGACGGTCTCGAAATCCGCCTCAGGCACCGCCATGGCACAAAGGCAAAACGCGCCCCCCATCGCCTCGGCGTCATAAAAGGGGCCAAAGCGGGTGATGATCCGCGCGGCCTTCATCCGCCCCAGCCGCGCCAGCAGGTCGTCTTCGGTCAATCCCAATTCCTGGGCCACCTTCAGGAACGGGTCGGGGCAGATAGGAAAGCCGTCTTGCAAGCGATTCAGGATCAGCCGGTCCGTGGCGTCAAGTTTCATGCCGTTCTCCTTTCGCGCGCCACCAGTGCGCCGGTCTGCTTGAAACAATGGCTGGAAAACAGCGCCAGATGCGGCACGCCCTGCAATTCCGGGCGCGCCGCCGCCGCGTCGAGATGCGCCAG
The DNA here is from genome assembly GCA_014359745.1 of Paracoccaceae bacterium. Classification (GTDB taxonomy): domain Bacteria; phylum Pseudomonadota; class Alphaproteobacteria; order Rhodobacterales; family Rhodobacteraceae; genus JACIYW01. The sequence goes on from JACIYW010000009.1 coordinate 16,353, forward strand.
CGCCTCGGCCCGGCTGCGGGCGTGGATCATGGAATAGAGGCGGTAGGGCCAGCCCCCCGCGACCGGCCTGCGCTCATAGCACAGCGTCACGCCCGGTTGTGCCGCCAGCATCGGCCCGGCCCTGTCGATCGCTTCGGAGGGCAGATCCCAGACCACCATCGCGTTCGACCGCCAGCCCAGCGCCCGGTGCCGCACGATCACGCCAAGGCGCGAAATGATCCGCGCGTCCACCAACACCCTGATCCGCGCGATCACCGCATCCATATCCAGCCCGAGAGACGCGCCGATATCGGCATAGGGGCGCTCGACCAGGGGCAGGCCGCGCATCAGCGCCTGCACGATCTCGCGGTCGCCGGGGCGCAGCATGGTGATATCCGGCGGCAGCGAAACGGGCCGTACCCTTGTGTCGCCGCGCAGCGAGAACCCCAGATCGAGATTGAAGGGTCGCACCAGCGGTAGATCCATCACCCGCAGCCCGCTGCGCCGCCCGATCCGCGACAGCGCGGCCGATATATGCGCCCGGTCCGGCCCGGTGGCGACGAACCACAGGTTCCAGGCATTTTCGCGCAGGTAGGAATGGTTGACCCCCGGCTCGGCCCCGATGATCTCCGCCACCTCCTCGACCCGCGCCTCGGGCGCGGCCACGGCGGCGAGCGTACTGGCGGCGATGGTCCCCGGTGCGACCGTGGCCCCCACCCGGGTGATCTGCCCCGCCGCCTGCCTGGCGCGAAGCCGCGCGATCACATCCGCCTCCGACGTGCCCAGCTCTTGGGCCAGCGCGGCAAATGGCCGCGCCGCGACCGGGAAATCCCGCTGCCAGTCATCGAGCAGCGCGCGGTCAACGGGATCGGAAAACCGGTGCATCTCTTACAGCCCCGTCTTGTGCGCGCGCGCGGTGAAAAAGATACCCGAGGGGCTTTCGGCCGCGATCTCGCTCAGCTTCTCGAAGGTTTCGGTGTCATAGACCATGACGCGACCGACATCGCGCACCGACACCCACACCTCGCGCCCGCGCGGGGTGAATTCCATGTGCAGCACGCCGGGGCCGGGTTTGAATTCATGGATGATCTGCTTGGTCAACGTGTCGATCACCTGGATGGTGTCATTGAGTGGATGGGCGAAATTGACCCAGACCTGACGGCCATCGGGCCGCGACATGGCGAAAACCGGCTGACCATGGGTGGGCGTTCGCCCGGTTTCGTCCAACGTGCGCGCATCGACCCAGAGCACCTCGTGCTGGCCCATGGCGGGCAGCACGAAATCCGTGCCCGCCAGCGCCCAGCCCTCCAGATGCGGCATCTTGTAGACTGGCAAGCCCTCGCGCCCCTCGGCATAGCCGGGCAGAATGGTGCGCGGCGCGGGGCTTTCCTGCCAAAGATCGAGCGCCGTGAGGTGATCCTCGCCAAATAGCCCGACAATATAGGTGCGCCCATCGCCGGTCACCAGCGCGTCATAGGGGTTCTTGCCCATGCCGGTGATCTTGGTGATTTGCGGGGGGACATCGGAAAGATCGGCGATCCAGGTCTCGCCCGCGTCCCACAGCGAAAACACAAAGCGCGTGCCGGGAATATCCACCAGCCCGATGGTCTTGGACCCTGTAGGAATGTCGGCCACCATCTCCAGCGTGCCCGCATCAAACACCCGCACGCCGCCCGGATCGTAATTCGACACGGCCACATAGCGGCCGTCGTCGGAAATCGCCCCGCCAATGGAATTGCCTGCCTGCATGACCCGTTTGACCACGCGCCGTTCCAGGATATCGACCTTGGTCAACCCGCCATCGCGACCAAAGACATAGGCAAAGCGTTCATCCGGCGAATAGACGAGACTGGCATGGGACAGATCGCCCAGCCCCTCGATCCGCCCCAGTGACGCGCGCTCGGACTGGTCGACGACCAGAAGCGAGCCGGTTGCGCGCTCCACCACCAGCCCCAGGTCGCCGGTAGCTTGCGCCTGCGCGCCAGTGGCCATCGCCCCGCAGATAACGACCGCCGCCGCTGTCAGCAGCTTTCGGACCTGAGTATTTTTGCCAAAAAGAAGCCAGGACCATGTTTCTTCTGGCCCTAAATATCCCAGGGAAGTCGCCCGCAGGGCGGTGGGGGCAGCGCCCCCGAACAGGCGTCGGGTCAGGCTCATTCGCTTTCTCCGTTCAGCAGGTAATCGGCAATCCACGCAGCCTCCGCCTCGGTCAGAAGCGGCCGCCAGGGGGGCATCGGCGTGCCCGGCACACCGTCAAGGATCACCGCTTTCAGCCCCTCGGCCTCGTAATGTGTCAGCGCCTGCGCGCGAATGTCCGGCCCCAGCCCGCCCTTGAGCGTCAGCCCGTGGCACGATCCGCAATCCTGCCGCACCAGCCGCTCCAGCGCGCGGGCGTCCGGTTCGGCCAGGGCAGGGGCGGCGACCAGCGCCAGTATCAGCGCCGCCTTATTCACCGGCCATTACCTGCGGCAGGTCGAGCGGCAGCGGTGCGCTGTGATAAAGCGAGACGACATGCCCCAGAACGAAGAGTGCCGGGGCAGGCATCGGGCGTTCGGCCATGTCAATGCCGATCCGGTCGAGCCGCGAGAGGTGCCGCGCCTCGCGCGGGGTGGTGGCATGGGCCACCGCCAGCACCGGCAGGCTGCCGGGCAGGCCCGCGCGCATCAGGTTGAGCGCGATCTCGGCGATATTGGCGGCGCCCATGTAGATGACCAGCGTGGTGTTCTCATCGGCGAGGCTCTGCCAGTCGAGATCGAGCTTTGCGTCGCGCGCCCGATGGCCGGTCACATAGCGCACGCCGGTGGCCAGCCCGCGATGGGTGAGCGGCACGCCGGTGGCCGCCGCCATGCCCTGCGCGGCGGTGATGCCGGGGGCATAGTCCACGCGGATACCGCGCGCCGCGAGATAGGCCGCTTCCTCTGATCCGCGCCCGAAGATCAGCGGATCACCCCCCTTGAGCCGCGCGACCGTCAGCCCCTCGCAGGCCAGCTCATGCAGGATTTCGTTGATCCGATCCTGCGGCACGGTATGGTATTTCGGGGCCTTGCCAACCGGCACCATCCGGGCCCCTTCCGGGGCGAGCGCCAGAATTTCGGGGCTGACCAGCCGGTCATGGACCACCGCATCCGCGGATTTGAGCATCTCCACCGCGCGCAGCGTCATCAGATCGACCGCGCCGGGGCCTGCGCCGATCAGATATACCTTGCCTGTCATTGTCAGGGCTCCTCGGCTGGGTCTTGAACCTGGCTGGAAAGGGCCGGGGGCCGCCCTCACGAGGCCCCCGGCGCGCGCTGTGTCAGTAGACGTCGGCGCGGGTGTTGTAGACGTTGAACTTGCCGGTTGGCGTGATCAGGCGTGGATCCTTGATCACATGTTTCAGCTCCAGCGTCTTGTCATCGACCACCACGATGGCCGATTGCAGGTCCTTGGCGTTCCAGACCGAGAACCAGATCTCATTGCCGGCCTTGTTGAACTCGCCCTGCACCACGCGGGGCTGGCCCTCGGCGATCCCGGCCCATTCCACGATGGGCAGCACGGTGAATTCCGGCTCTTCCTGCGCCATGTCGGCGATAGTGAACACCGCGACCGAGCCCGAGACCTCGGCATCGGGGTTGAGCGGCGCATCGACATAGAGATGCTCGGAGGTCGGGTGGGTTTTCACGAACAGCGATCCGCCGCCCAGACCATAAAGCTGTTGCACCATCTTCCACGCCTGATCCGGGTGCCCCTCGGGATCGGTGCCGATAAGGGCGATTGTATCGTCCCCCAGATGCGAGGTTGCCCAGACCGGCCCATAGGTCGGGTGGATGATGTTGGCCCCGCGCCCCGGATGGGGGGTCTGGCCTTCGGTTTCGATCACCGACACCAGCTTGCTCTCCTTGGTGTCGATCACCACCACCTTGCCGCGCGCATTGGCGGCGGTCAGGAAATAGCGCTGCGTGCTGTCCAGTCCGCCATCGTGCAAGAACCGCTCGGCGTTGATCTCGGTGATCTTGAGCGCCTCGATGTCGGAATAATCCACCATCATGATCTTGCCGGTTTCCTTGACGTTGACCAGAAACTCGGGCTTGTAATGCGACCCCAGGATCGCGGCGACGCGCGGTTCGGGGTGATAGTTCTGATCGTCATAGGTCATGCCGCGGGTCGATTTGATCCGCAGCGGCTCCAGCGTATCACCGTCCATGATCACGAATTGCGGCGGCCAATAGGCCCCGGCGATGGCGTATTTGTCCTCGTAACCCTTGAACTTCGAGGTCTCGACCGAGCGGGCCTCGGCACCGACCTTGATCTCGGCGACGGTGCCGGGGTTTTCCATCCACAGGTCGATCATGTTGACCTTGGCGTCGCGGCCGATCACGAAGAGATAGCGCCCCGAGGCGGAAATCCGGCTGATATGCACGGCATAGCCGGTCTGAAGGATCGACTTGATTTCATAGCTGCTCCCGTCGATCAGGGCGATTTCGCCCGAGTCGCGCAGGGTGACCGAAAACAGGTTGTCGATGTCCCAATCGTTCATCTTTTCGGTGGGGCGATTCTCAGGCGCGATATGCACCTTCCAGCTTGCCTTCATCTCGGGCATGCCGAATTCAGGCGGGGCGGCAGGCTCCAGAAGCAGATAGCGCGCCATCATGTCGACTTCTTCCTCCGAGAGGTCTCCCGAGGTGCCCCAGTTGGGCATGCCGGCAGGCGAGCCGTAGGTGATGAAGTCGCGCAGATATTCAAACCCGTTCTCGCGGGTGATGTCGGGGGTCAGCGCCTTGCCGGTGGCGCCCTTGCGCAACACACCATGGCAGCCGGCGCAACGCTCGAAATAGATCGTGTTGGCCTTTTGGTACTCGCTGGGCGTCATTACCGGGTCACCGGGTTTGCGGCCCGGGATTTCGACCTGAAGCTGGCCAAGCGTGGTCATCGAGGGCTCATAGGCCGCCGCTGGGCCATCGGCATGGTCCTTTGGTTTCTCCTCCTGCGCGCTTGCGCCTGAGACAGCCAGCCCGAGGGCGAGGGCCGCACTTGACAGCAGCGTGGCGCGCCATGTGGCTTTCCTGGGTATCATTTGGGGTTCTCCAATTCCGCTGGTGAGGCATGCAGGAGGGTGCGGCGGTTAAGCGCCGAGCGCCTTGACCTAAGTCAACGCTTTGCATCCGGCTTGGCATGACAGTCTGCCCATGATGCGAGCCGTTCTAATCACCGTGCTGATCTTGTACCTCGTGCCCCTGTCCGTGGCACAGGCGCAGGGCATCGGCGGTGCCGGGGCCCAGGGCCCGATCGCACCGGCCATGCCCACCCGCGCGATTGCCGCCGCACTCTTTGACCACACCGGCCCGCTGGCATTGCAACGGCAGGAAGATGCCGTGCCGGGCTGGCAGGTCTCGGGGGCTTCGGGCGCGTTGGGCTTTGTCGCCTCGACATGGGAGGTGACGCGCTCGGTCGGCTATTCGGGCCGCCCGCTGGATGTGCTGGTGGCGATTGACATGCAGGGGCGGATCGCCGGGGCGCGGCTTATGCGACATGCCGAGCCGATCCTGACGCTGGGCCTGTCGGATGAGGATATTTCCCGTTTCGTCGGCGGCTTTGCCGGGGTCGATCTGGCCGACCCGGAAGGTGCGGGGAAGGGGCCGGACATGCCTGACATCATCTCGCGCGCGACCGTCTCGACGGGCGTGATCCGCGATTCGATCCTGCGCACGGCGCGCACCCTGGCGATTGCGCGCGGGTTGCTGCCGGGGGGCGGCATCGACCGGGTGAGCTATGCGCCCCGCGACTGGGACGCGCTGATCGAAGAGGGCGCAATCACCAACCGCACCGTCACCCTGACCAAGGCGGCGCAGGCACTGGCCGGGGCCAAGGTGCCGGTACCAACAGGCGACGCGCCTTTCATTGATCTTTACGCGGCGCTTATCGACCCGCCCACCATAGGGCGCAACATCCTTGGCCAACAGCAGTATACCCGTGCCATGGGTGCGCTAGGCCCCGGCGAAACCGCCGTTTTCGTGGCCTCGCGCGGGCTTTATTCGCATCGGGGCACGGCATGGCGGCGGGGGGGCGTGTTCGACCGGCTGGTGGTGGTACAGAATGAGGCGCGCATCGCGCTGGTAAAATCCGGCTATACAAGGATTGACGATCTGGCCATCAAAGGCGCGCCGGATTTCAAGGAGCGGAGCCTCTTTCACCTGCCCGGCGACGGCTTTGACCCGACGCAGCCCTTCACGCTGGAGCTGACCGCCTCGCGCGCCACAGAGGATGGCGAGGTCAGCTTTATCACCGAACTGGGCTATGCCCTGCCCGCCGCCTATATCACCAAGCCGCCGATTGAGCCTGCGCCGCTCTGGCAATCGCGCTGGCAGGACAAGCGGTTTCAGGTGGCCTCGGTCATGGTGATGATGGCGGCGCTGACGCTGATCCTGCTGGTGCAGGAATGGATCGTGCGGCGCAAGCGGCTGTGGCTGGGGCTGCGGCTGGGCTATCTGACGCTGACGCTGGTGTGGCTGGGCTGGGTGCTGAACGGCCAGTTGTCAGTCGTACAGGTGGTGGCCTTCTTGCAATCGCTGCTCTCGGGCTTTCGGTGGGAGACCTTCCTGATCGAGCCGGTGATCTTCACGCTGTGGTCCGGTGTTGCGCTTGGCCTGCTGTTCTGGGGGCGGGGGGTGTTTTGCGGCTGGCTTTGCCCGTTCGGGGCGCTTCAGGAGATCAGCAATCTCGCCGCCCGCCGGTTTGGCGTGCCGCAGATCGCGGTCCCACCGGCGATCCACGAGCGGCTCTGGATGATCAAATACACGCTCTTCGTGGCCATTCTCGCGCTCAGCTTCTACTCGATGGATCTGGCGCTGCGACTGGCCGAGGCCGAACCGTTCAAGACCGCCATTTCCATGCGGATGATGCGTGCCTGGCCCTTTGTCGTCTTCGTGCTGGCGTTGCTGTTGGCGGGGCTGTTCATCGAACGGTTTTACTGCCGCTATCTCTGCCCGCTGGGCGCGGCGCTGGCGATCCCGGCGAAACTGAAGATCTTCGACTGGCTGCACCGCCGCCCGCAATGCGGCCGCGAATGCCGGTTGTGCGAGACCAAATGCACCGTCGGTGCGATTGACCCGCTGGGGCGGATCAACCCCAATGAATGCGTGCTCTGCCTGCGCTGCCAGGTGGTGATGAATGACACGGCCACCTGCCCGGTGCTCAAACGCCGCCAACGCCAGACCGAGGCCACATCATGAGACCCGCGCTGGCGGGGCGCGGTAGAGGTGAATCAGGCGATATTGGCCGGGAACGGACAGCCCCTGTAGGGTGGCTGAACCCCACGCGCCCGCTCAATATAGATAGGCTATACGCGTGGGTTTAACCCACCCTGCAATTTGCCGTTCAAACGCAGCAACAGCCCATTCCACGCCATATTGCCCACCCACCAAAACCCGCGCCACCGTTGACAATAGTCAAGGAGCGCGTCCCGCCCGCGGTGCAAGGATCGCGCACACGCATCCACGCGCAAAGGAGATCATCATGCGCGAAGTCATGACCAAGAGCATGGCCCGCAACATATTCTACGGCGGGTCACTGTTCTTCATCATCATCTTCGTGGGTTTGTCGGTGCATTCGCACCGTTACATCGTGACCACCTCGACCAATGCCGAGACGCTGACCGAAAGCGTCGCCCTCGGCAAGAAGGTCTGGGAGGACAAGACCTGCATCAACTGTCATTCGATCCTGGGCGAGGGGGCGTATTTCGCGCCGGAACTGGGCAATGTCACCACCCGCTGGGGCGTCGCCGACGACCCCGAAGGCGCCTATCAGATGCTCGACGGCTGGATCAAGGCGCAGCCCTCCGGCATCGAGGGCCGCCGCCAGATGCCCTATTTCGATCTGACCGAAGAGGAAACCCGCGGCCTTGCCGATTTCCTCCGCTGGGTCGATTCGATCGATGCGCAGGGCTGGCCGCCCAATGACGCGGGCTGAGAAAGGACCGGACCAATGAAATACGAAACACAGAAAATCGCGCTGGCCTATTTCTCGGTGGCGCTCGGGCTGTTCCTGATCCAGATCATCGGCGGGCTGCTGGTGGGCTGGGTCTATGTCAGCCCCAATTTCCTGAGCGAACTTGTGCCGTTCAGCACATTGCGGATGCTGCACACCAATTCGCTCATCGTCTGGCTTCTGCTGGGCTTTTTCGGCGCGGCCTATTTCCTGATCCCCGAAGAGGCCGAGCGCGAGATCCACTCCACCAAGCTGGCCTATCTGCAACTGATCATCCTCGTGATCGGCACGCTGGGCGTGGTGGTGACCTATCTGTTCAACCTCTTTGAGGGGCACTGGCTTCTGGGCAAGGAGGGGCGCGAGTTCATCGAACAGCCCGTCTGGGTCAAGATCGGCATCGTCGTGGCGGCGCTGATCTTTCTCTACAACGTCACCATGACGGTGCTGGCGGGCCGCAAGACCGCGATTTCCAACATCCTTCTGCTCGGTCTTTGGGGGCTGGCGCTGTTGTTCCTGTTTGCCTTCTACAACCCCGAGAACCTCGCGGTGGACAAGCAATACTGGTGGTATATCGTCCATCTCTGGGTCGAAGGGGTGTGGGAACTCATCATGGCTTCGATCCTGGCCTTCCTGATGCTGAAACTCACGGGCGTTGACCGCGAGGTGGTGGAAAAATGGCTCTATGTCATCGTCGCCGCCGCGCTGTTTTCCGGCATTCTCGGCACCGGGCACCACTATTACTGGATCGGCACGCCGGGGTATTGGCAGTGGATCGGCTCGATCTTCTCATCGCTTGAGGTGGTGCCGTTCTTCGCGATGATGGCCTTTGCCTTCGTCATGGTCTGGAAGGGGCGGCGGGATCATCCCAACAAGGCGGCGCTTTTGTGGAGCCTTGGTTGCGCGACGCTCGCCTTCTTCGGGGCCGGGGTATGGGGCTTTCTGCACACGCTGCACGGGGTCAACTATTACACCCACGGCACGCAGATCACCGCCGCTCATGGGCATCTCGCGTTTTACGGGGCTTATGTCTGTCTCAACATCGCGATCTTCACCTATGCGCTCCCCATTCTGCGGGGCCGCGATCCCTATAATCAGGTGCTCAACATGGCCGCCTTCTGGCTGATGTCGGGCGGTATGGTCTTCATGACCTTCACGCTGACATTTGCCGGTACGATCCAGACCCACCTGCAACGGGTGATGGGCGAATACTACATGCAGGTGCAGGACCAACTGGCGCTGTTCTACTGGATGCGCTTTGGCGCGGGCGTGGTGGTGTTCCTTGGCGTCTTGCTGCTGATCTATTCGCTCGCTTTCCCGCGGCGCGAGATCATCTCGGCCGAACCCACGGTGGCTGCGGAGTGAGTGACATGGACGGAGACATGACCCTGCAACAGGGGGGGGCGGCAACCGCCCCCTTCTATCTCGCGCAAGGCGATGAATGCGCGCTGTTTCGGGCCGCCAGCGAAAACGACCTGCCGGTGCTGCTCAAGGGGCCGACGGGCTGCGGCAAGACCCGGTTCGTGGCGCATATGGCCGCAATCCTTGGCCGCCCGCTTTATACCGTGGCCTGCCACGATGACCTGTCGGCGGCCGACCTGATCGGGCGTTACCTTCTCAAGGGTGGCAAGACGGTGTGGGTTGATGGGCCGCTCACCCGCGCGGTGCGCGAGGGGGCGATCTGTTACCTCGACGAGGTGGTCGAGGCGCGCAAGGATGTGACGGTGGTCCTGCACCCTTTGACCGACGACCGCCGCATCCTGCCGATCGACCGCACTGGCGAGGAATTGGAGGCCGCCCCCGGCTTCATGCTCGTGGCCTCCTACAACCCCGGCTATCAGAATATCCTCAAGACGCTGAAACCCTCCACGCGGCAACGCTTTGTCGCCATGGAGTTCGACTTTCCGCCGCCCGATCTGGAAACCCGGATCGTCGTGCAGGAATCCGGCATCTCAAAGGACCGCGCCGCCGCCCTCGTGCGGCTTGCGGGCAAGCTGCGCGCCCTCAAGGGGCAGGATCTGGAGGAGGGGGTTTCAACCCGCCTGGTTATCTACGCCGCGACCCTCATCGTCACGGGACTGCCCATCGAGCGCGCCATCGAGGCCGCGATGATCCAGCCGCTGACCGATGACGCGGATATCAAACGCGGGCTCCTCGATCTGGTCACGGCCGTCTTTGGGTGAGGCATGGCCATGACCGGGATCGACATCGAGCCATGGGAACCCGAAGAAACCATCGGGAAACTGTGGCACGCGTTTGCCAGCCGCCTCGATGCGCCGCAGGTGCATCACGGAGCCGCGGTTGACCTTTCAGAGGTCAGCGGGCGGCTGGCAGTTTTCTTTCGCGGGCTGGGCGGCGCGCATTCGGTCGAGATCAGGCCCGTCTCGCCCGAGGTATCGCGCCACCGCCTGCGCTTTTTGCGCCGGTTGGGGACCGACGCCGAACTGACCCCGCGCGCCAGTTTCGACGGCGAGGTGCTGCGCCTGCCCGAATCCCTGGCGCTTTTCCCCACGCGTGAGGCCAACGGCGCACTCTATCTCTGGCTCGCGGCGGCGGTGGCCCATGCGTCTGCTCCCGCGAGCGACCCCGACCCGCTGCGCGCCGACCTGCTATCCTTGCGCGCTGCGCATGAGATGACCCGCGCCGCGCTGGCCGCCGCACCGGGGCTGCGCGATCTCTACGCGGGCCTCTGCTCGGCCACGCTGCACTACCGCCCCTCCGTCGGCCTGCCGCGCTCTGAGGCGGTAATCGAGGCGCTGATCCGGCACCTTCTGGGTGATCCCGCGCCGCTATCTGCGCGCGCCGAAGACTTCAAAACCGCGATGGAGAGCGGCGAGTTTTCAGCCCTCACCGCCCCGCGCGGCTATCGCCCTTACCGGCCCGTCGCGCTCTGGCCCGACCTGCGCGCGCTGGTTCTCTCGGCCCGCGACGAGGTGGAAAGCCGCGACACGGATGGCCCGCCCGAAGAGGGCAGCGACAAGACCCACCGCGCCCGCCGCCGCCACGCCGATCAGGCCGAGCGCCGCGACAGCCTGATCCTGCATAAATTCGAGGCGGTTCTAAGTTGGGCCGAGTTTCTCAACCTCAACCGCCGGGTCGATGATGACGATCCCGACAGCGCCAAGAAGGCCGCCGACGACCAAGAAGAAATCGGGCTGGGGCAGATATCCAAGGCCCCCGCAACGCGCCTCAAACTGCATCTCGATCTTGCCCCCGAAGACGTGGACCGCGAACGCCTCTCGGGCGTCACGCTCTATCCCGAATGGGACACGCGCATCGGGGCCTACCTGCCCGATCACGTGCGCGTGCTCGACAGTATGGCGGAGCCGGTGGACTGCGTTCCCGCCTTTCGCGAGGACCCGCGCGCCGCGCGCCGTATCACCCATGTCAGACGCCAGTTCGAGGCGCTGCGCCCGGGTCGCGTTTCGATTCCCGGCCAGCTTGACGGCGACGAGTTGGACATGGACGCGGCGGTGCGCGCGCGGGTCGATATTCTGGCAAACGGCGCAGGCTCCAACCGCATCTGGCGGCAGACGCGCCCCGTTGCCCGCGATCTGGCGGTGTCGATCCTTCTGGATGTCAGCCGCTCGACCGAGAGCGCCGTGGGCGACCGCGCCGTGATCGACATCGAGCGCGAGGCTTTGGCGGCGCTGGCCTGGGGGCTGGACGCCTGCGGTGACGAGTTCGCCATCCACGCCTTTTCTTCGCTCAAGCGCGACCGTGTCTATATCCAGACCTGCAAGGATTTCACCGAGCCGATGACCGGCCTGATCGAGCAGCGCATCGCGGGCCTGCGCCCCGGTTTCTACACCCGCCTCGGGGCCGCTGTCCGCCATGCCTCCGCCGATCTGGCACGGCAGGGGCACCGCCGCCGCCTGCTTCTGGTCATCACCGATGGCAAGCCCAACGATCTCGATCATTACGAAGGCCGCCACGGCATCGAAGACACCGCCATGGCGGTGCGCGAGGCGCGGCGCGCCGGGCAGTCGGTCTTTGGCATCACCGTCGACAAACAGGCCAAGGCCTGGTTCGCGCGGATGTTCGGGCAAGGGGCCTTTCACGTCATCCCGCACCCCGAACGCCTGACCGAGGCGCTGCCGATGATCTACCGCGAACTGGTTGGCGTATGAGCGACACCAGCGTGTTCGATGAATTGCCCGGCGATCTGATGATCTGGGTGCTGATCGTCAGCGAGCTTCTGGTGTTCGGTGCCGGTCTGGCGGCCTTCCTCGCCGTGCGCTTCACCGACCCCGAGGGCTTTGCCACAGCACAGGGCGCGCTTTATCGCGCCGGGGCGGGGCTGAACACGGTGGTTCTCATCACCTCCGGCGCGCTTGCCGCCTGGGCCCTACGCCTGCGCGAGGGCGCGCGGCGTGGCGCGGCGCGTCTCGCCCTTGTCGGTGCGGCGCTTCTGGGGGTCGTGTTCCTGATCGTCAAATCCATCGAATATGCGGGCAAGGCGGCGGATGGCATCGCGTGGGACAGCCACCCGTTCTTTACCTTTTATTACGGTCTCACCGGCTTTCATGCCGCGCATGTGGTGGCCGGGGTTCTGGTCCTGCTGCTGGTGGCATGGAAAGACGACCCCCGCAATATCGAGGCCGGGGCGGCCTTCTGGCACATGGTTGATCTGATCTGGGTGCTGCTATTTCCGGTCATCTACCTGCTGCGGTGATGGCCATGCCCCGCGATCCCCTTTTGCGCGCCTGGGTCGCGCTCATCGGCTTCAGCCTTGGCGCGACCGCCTTGTCATTCTGGCACTGGCCGCCTGGGCTGACCGCATTTGCCGGGGCACTAATCCTTGCACTCGCCTGGCTCAAGGCACGGGTGATTCTCGCACGCTACCTTGGCCTTGCCGCCGCCCCGTTCTGGCGGCGCGGGTTCGAGGTGGCTCTGGCGCTCTTTTGTCTGCTGTTGCTGGGTCTCTATCTGGCGCCGGGCCTGCTCTAGGGGCGTCGGGCCGCCCGAGAGCGTACGAAACGTCCGTTCATTTTCGAAAACCGGCCAGATTACCTGCGAAATCCATGTATAAACCATACGAAACGTACGAGATTTCCTGTTGTGTTTCGGCCTGTCAGACCACAAATTTCTGGGCCAGATTGTCCGGCAGATCGAACTCTCTCAGTACCCGTGCCCGGCCCTCTGCCGACATTTTCAACGCCGTCTTTGTGACGATTCTATCCATCTTTTCAGAATCCTGCGTGGGTGCGAAGGGGGCGAAATACCATTTCAGAAAGGTAAAACAGATCACGTCCTCCAGCGCCTGTACCTCTCGGTTGCGCTTGATCCCTTCCTTTCGGATCATTTGTCCAGCGTTTTCAATATCATGGGTGCCATACCCGGCCTCCGCCATGATCTCGGCCACACGCGTGGCATGGTGTTTCGCCAGTGCGGTGCGCCATGTCAGATACCCGGCGCGCCCTTCTGGAAAATCCTTTCTTTTCAATACCCAACGTTCGATATGCTGGCCCCGCGCGGCGATCTGCAACGGCTCCGACGCATCCGGGAAAAGCCGCTCCAACTCGGCGCTCATCCGCTGCCCGTAAAGCTGCGCGGCAGGCTGTCCCTCGGTCCGGTCAGGATCATGCGCATTCGCGTCATCAATCGCGGAAAGACAAAATTCCAATTTTTTCACAATGCCTTACTCCATGCATCCGCCGGATCCTGTTCGGCATAGGCCTGCAGCATCTTGATGTCGTCTATGGTGGCATGGTGGCGGCTGATACGCACGCCGACCGGTTTGAGCTTGGAAAAAGCGCGCGACAGGCTTTCGGGTTTCATGCCAAGCCACCCTGCGATCAGCAGTTTATCATACGGCAAGGTCACCACGCAACTTCCAGATTTGCAGATACAAAGACGGATCAGAAAATTCGCCACCCGCTGCGCGCCGGTCTGCGATTTGATCTGCTCGACCTGAACGACGAGCTCATGCAGGTGCTGGAAGGTCGAGGCGACCACCGCGATCGCCACCTCCGGTTCGCGCTGCAGCATCGCGATGAAACGCCGCGCTGAAATCTGCAACAGAGTACAGTCGGTTACCGCCTCAGCCGACACAGGATAGGGTTTCATTCGAAACGCCACAGCTTCGCCAAAGCTGTGGCCTCTGGTGAATACGTTGACCACCGTCTCGTTGCCGTTGGGTGCAATCCGGTAAAGTTTGACCCATCCTTCCAGCACCACATGGACCACAGTTGCCTTTTCGTCTTGCAGGAAAATCGTTTCTCCCCGCGCGAATTCATGCGCCGACGCATCGGTCAACAACGCCTCTGCAACTTCGTTCGGCAGGGGCCTCATCAACAGCGACCTTCTTGCGATATCAAGGCCTTCGGATTTTTTCATGAGGATCAAGCCGCTGAATTGAGTGAACGCTGCCGGTTGATTGTTAACTCATCGACCGCTATCGGTCCATTGTGAGAAACTGATAAAAAGTGAATGTGCTAATTCGATGCGGTTGTGTCTCGAAAGTGGTGGAAATTCTCTGGCGGCGTTCTCCGAGCATGCGCATTTGGACCTGATCAGGCGACGAGGTCAAGACTGATCGGGGCGATGGGCTGCGCCAAGGTTTGCCAGCCATCGACCTTTCGCATCTGGATTTCGCATGATGCCATCAGCGCCCACAGCAGCATCGGCACGGTTTCTGCGCAGGGCAGCACGGTCTGGGTCTTGATGCGGCGGCGGAATTGCTTGTTCAGGGGCTCTATGGCGTTTGTCGTCCTGGCGGATTTCCACTGTGATGGTTCCAGGCACGTGAAGGTAAACAGCCGATCTCCGGCCTCGCCCAGGCTGTCGGCGACGATGATGCGCGGGCCAAGCGCGCGGCCTCGTTTGGCACAACGGTTGCCAGCATTCAGATGCTGGAACGCGCGGGCGATCTGGCGGGCATGTCGATGGGTCAGGTCGAACAGGCCACCGTCCAGTTGGCGCGGCGGCTGAGCCAGGCGGCTGCCGGGACCGGCCCGGTCGTGGTCGCCCTGCGCCGCCTGCGGTTGTCAGCCGAAGACCTGCAACGCCCGCCGCTGGACCAGCGCATCGCCACCATTCGGGAAGAGCCGACGATGCGTTGGCAATAATGCGCAGCATGGCCGGTCGCTGGTCGGACGAGGATATCGCCGCATCGCTCAATCGGATGGGCCCGCCTTAGCGGGCAAGGCAAAACCTGGACAGCGCACCGCGTAGCATCCGTTCGGCGTGTTCGCGGTATCCACGCCTACCGATCCGGATACACCTCAAATGTTTACAGACACTTGAAGAAAGGGTGGGTAATGAAACACGCTTCGCGATGGGGCGGATCAGATTTTCGACCCTGTTGTTGTCGATCTCGACACGGCCGTCTGTCAGGAACGCGCGCTAGAAATAACTGCGCACCAGCGCCCCCGTCACCAGCGCCCAGCCATCAGCCACCACAAAGAACGCCAGCTTGAACGGCAGCGAGACCACTGCGGGCGGCACCATCATCATCCCCATCGACATCAGGACAGCCGCCACCACCAGATCGATGATCAGGAATGGCAGGAATATCAGAAACCCGATCTGAAAGGCGCGCGCGATTTCCGACAGAAGGAAGGACGGAACCAGGACCGAAAGATTGGCCCCGGCCATCGGCCCCGACGGGGTGGCATCGGGGCGCAGCGCGGCAAGGGCGGCAAAGGTATCGGGATCCATGCGCGCGGCCATGAAGGTGCGAAACGGCGCGATGGTGGCGGTAAAGGCCGGTTCGACCTCCATCTTGCCGTCCATGAGGGGTTGCACGCCCTTGGCCCATGCCTCCATCAGGACCGGGTCCATCACGAACCAGGTGAGAAACAGCGCCAATGTGACGATCAGCATGTTGGGCGGCGATTGCTGCAAGCCGATGGCCTGACGCAGGATCGACAGCACCGTGACGATAAAGGGAAAGGCGGTGATCATCACCGCAAGGCCGGGCACCAGGCTGAGCACCGTCAGCGCGATCAGCAATTGCACCCCGCGCGCGGCGATCGAGGTGTCATCGCCCAGCGACAGGGTAATTTCCTGTGCCATGGCGGGCAGCGCGCCCAGCACCACCACCACCAGACAGACAGGCCCCAGCCCGCGCAGCATCGCGCCTAAAGCCCGTTCTTGAGATCGGCAATCTCGGTCAGCCGCACGGCAAGTTGCCCGGCATGTTCGCCGGTCATCTCTTCCAGTTCCCCGCGCGCGATCAGCCGGTCGCCCACATAAAGTTCCACCGGATCCTCGACGCGGCGGTCAAGGGGCAGCACCGTATCGGGGCGCAGGCGCAAAAGGTCGCGTACCAGCGGCCGGGCGTGGCCTACCGAGATGGTTATCTCTATCGGAACCTGGGTGAAGGGGTTTCTGGGCGATGTGTCATCCATGGATCTGATGCTCCTTCATGGGATCGGTGGCGAAATAGGCGGTGACGGCATTGGCGATGGCGCCTATGGCGCTGTTCAGGTCGATCTGTTCTTCGGTCTCGCCAAGGCGCAGATGCACCTGGCCTTCGGCAAGCAGGGGGTCGACGCTGACGGTCAGCGGCAGGTGATCCTGGCCGTCAAGCGCGCCTGTCAGCGTGTCATGGTCGGCGACACTGCAGGTCAGCAACACCGGCACATCGGCGGCCTTTCCGGCCAGGGGCAGCAGCCGTTCGGCCACCGTATGGGCCAGGGTGTCGCGCGCCAGATCGGGCAGGACGCGGGCGACGATTTCGTGCAGCAGTGGCGCCAGCGATTTCAGCACCGCCGCGCGCGCCTCGTGATAGGTGAAGGACAGGGTTTGAAGGTTGCGTGCAAGGTCGGCGCGGATACGCGCCTGTTCATCGGCCTCATGCGCGGCGGCGTCGTCCCAGCCGGCCTTGTAACCGTTTTCATAGGCGGCAAGGCGCGCCTCTTCGCCCGCGGGGGTGCCCGCGATGATCTCGTCGATCATGTTGCTGCGCGGCGGGTCGAAGGATTCCAGGATCAGGCGGGGCATCAGGCGTTTTCTTCCTGCTCGTCGCGGTCTTCCATCCAGCCGCGCAGGATCTCCACGGTTTCCTCGCGCCGATCCTCGATCAACTGGCGCAGGCGTGCCACGGGATCGGGCGCGGGTTGATCCTGTGCCGCCTGATTCTGTGCCCCGCGATTGCCAAGCGCGGGCAGCGCGGGGGTAAAGCCGCCCTCATCTATCTCGCCGGTCAGCGCGGCGTCGCGGGATGCGGCCCCGTCACCGGTCAGCGCCGCGCGGCCCAGCGGGGTGGCGGAAGGGCCGCCGATCGGGATCGGTGCCGCCGGGCGCGCCCGGTTGCCCGATGCCAGGATCGGGCGCAGCACGAACAGGCCAAGCACCAGCGCCACGACCGAAAGAACCACGATCTGCGCCAGCGACATCAGGTCGATCGCGGCCAGCCAACTGCTTTGGGCAAGCGTGCCCTGCACGGCATCGGGTTGCAGTTCCAGCGAACGGATGGTGATCACGTCGCCCCGTTCGGCATCGAAGCCGATCGCCGACGACACAAGATCGTGCAGCGCCGTCACCTCTGCCTCGGGGCGCGGGGTCCAGGTTTCGGTGCCGTCGTCGGCTTTGGCCCGGATACCGCCCAGAAGCACGGCGACCGATATGCGCTTGATCGTGCCGGGCGCGCGGCTGATTTCGCGGCGGGTTTCCGACAGTTCGTAATTCACCCGGTTGCGGGTGGTATTTTCCCGGCTTTCCTCGGTGCCGCCGCCTTTTGCATCGCCTTCAGGCAGATTGCTGGCGACGGTCACGGCGCCTTTGCCGGTATCCTTGGCCGATTGGGTGCGTTCTTCGGTATCGGTGCTGATGGCGACACGGCCGTTGGGGTCGATCCGCCGTTCGGTGATCGATTCCAGGTCGTTATCGGTGTCTACCGTCACCTCTACCACCGCATTGCCGGGGCCGACCCGCGCCTCAAGCAGGCGCTGAACGCTTTGGCGAAGGGCACTGGCCCGGTCCTGGGCGGCCATGGCGGCGGGGATCTTGCTGTCGGGCGACTGGACAAGGCCGCTGTTGGCGTCGATCACCGACACATCCTCGGGCCGCATGCCCGCGACGGCGGCGGCCACCAGATGCTGAACCGCCTGCGCCTGTTCCGGCGAAACGCGGCCCGATGCCGGCGTCAGGCTGACCGAGGCGGTGGGCGCGGCAAGGGTGCGAAACGGCTGGCTGTCGCGCGCGGCAATGTGAACGCGGGCGGCCCGGATCATCGGGCTTGCGATGATGGTGCGGGCCAGTTCCCCCTCGCGGGCGCGCCAATAGGCGGCGTCGAACATCTGTGATGTGGTGCCGAACCCCGACAGCTTGTCAAGCAGTTCGTAGCCCGCGCCGGTATTGGCCGGAAGCCCGTCGGCCGCAAGTGTCATGCGCACCGAATCACGGCGGGCCTGATCGACATAGATCGCGGTGCCGCGCACCTCATAGGCCACGCCCTCTTGATCAAGCGCCGCGATGACTTCACCGGCCGCATCCGATTCAAGCCCCGCATAAAGCAGCGCCATGCCCGGCGTGGTGGCCATCCTGGTCAGCCCCAGAACCGCGGCGAAGATCGCAATGGTGGCCAAAACCACGACAAGCCTGCGGCGCGGATCAAGATTCGACCAGAGTGTCAGTATCTGCGGCATCTGCGGCACGGGTTTCTCCCTTTGCGAATCTGCTTGCGAATCTGCGGGCCGGTTTCTGGCGGCTGACCTCATGCTTCGGTGATCGCCCTTAACAATCGGTTAGTTTCCGCGGCCTATAAAACACCTGTTGCAACCGGCAGGAGGTTCCATGGCCGAGGCAGAGGAAACACAGGATCCGGCGGTGCCGGCCAGGCGATCGGGCAAGGCGCTGCTGATCGGGCTGGGGCTGGCGCTGATGCTGGGGGGCGGCGGTTTCTATGCCGCCTATTCGGGTTTGCTGCCGCTTGGCGGCGGGCAGGGGCATGACGCGGCGCATCCTGCCGCGCTTGGGGATGTCAGTTTCGTGGCGCTCGCGCCGCTTCTGATCAATCTGGGGCCATCGGGATCGAACCGGCATCTTCGTTTCACTGCGCAGCTCGAGGTGGCACCGGGCGCCGCGCGCGATGTCGAAACGCTGGCGCCGCGGATCCTTGATGTTCTGAACGGCTATCTGCGGGCCGTCGATCAGGCCGAACTGCAAGAGCCTGCGGCGCTGATCCGGCTGCGCGCGCAGATGCTGCGCCGGGTGCAGATCGTGGTGGGTGAAGGGCGGGTGCGCGACCTTCTGGTAACGGAATTCGTGTTGAACTGAGAGGGCAAGATGGCGCTGATTGCGGATTTTCTGATGGTGGCGGGGGCGATTGCGGCGGCGGCCTATTGCATGGTGCTGTCGCGGCGGCTGAAACGGTTCACCCGGCTGGAAGATGGCGTGGGCGGGGCCATCGCGGTTCTGTCGGCGCAGGTCGATGACATGACGCAGGCGCTTAAACAGGCCCGAAACGCGGCGCAGAATTCCGAAGCGACGCTGATTGCCCAGACCGCACGGGCAGAAAACGCGGCCCGGCGTCTGTCGCTGATGCTGGCGTCGTTGCACGATCTGCCAGACCCGCAGTCGGCACCCGCCCCGGCACCCGCCGCAGCGCCTGTGTCGGCGTCAGATCCAGCGGTGGCACCATCGTTTGCCCATACGCCGGGTTCAAGCGACCCGGCCCCGCCCAAGGTTTCTGAGGATGCGGCGGCGCAGGAACCTGACCGCCGCGTCAGGTTC
>JACIYW010000090.1 GCA_014359745.1 Paracoccaceae bacterium
GGGCGCTGGACAAACTGGGTGCGCGGCTGGCGCCGGATCTGCTGGCGCGCGGACTGGATCGGCACCGGCAGGCGCTTGACCAGCTTGGGGTGCGGTTTGCGGCGCGCGCCGAGGCGCAGGTGAGCGGATGGCGCACTCGTCTGGACGCGCTGGAGCGGCTACGCCAGACGCTGGGGTATGAGGAAACGCTGCGCCGGGGCTATGCGGTGGTTCGGGCCGGCAAGACGGTTGTCACAACGGCAGAGGCGGCGGGTGCGGCGGCGGCGCTGGAAATCCAGTTCCAGGATGGGCGCCTTGCGGTCATGCGACGGGGTGCCGCGCCGCCGACACCGCGCAAACCGGCACCGCCGCCAAAGGGGCAGGGCGATCTGTTCTGAACCCGCGCGCCCGTGGCGGGCGGGGGATGAGTATTTTTTTCGAGAGGATGAGGGCAAGGGCCCAGTTCCTGCCGCGCGCAAGGCGGGCACGGCAGGATGAGTATTTGGGCCAAGATGAAAGGGCGCGGCGGGTTGCGGGCCCGGCCGGTCAGGCGAGCATGACCATCGGGTTTTCAAGGTTCTCGACGATCGCCTTGAGGTAATCGGCACCAAGCGCGCCGTCGATAACCCGGTGATCGACCGAAAGCGTCATCGACATCACGGTGGCCGTGGTCAGTTCGCCATCCTTGCCGACGACGGGCTTTTTCAGGCCCGCGCCGACCGCAAGGATCGACCCATGCGGCGGGTTGATCACCGCATCGAAATTCTCGATCCCGAACATGCCAAGGTTGGATATGGCGGTGGAGCCGCCGGTATATTCCTGGGGTGCCAGTTTGCGGTTGCGGGCGCGGGTGGCGAGATCCTTCATTTCCGCCGAAAGGGCGGAAAGGGATTTCAGATGCGCGTCTTTCAGCACCGGGGTGAACAGCCCCCCCTCGATCGCCACGGCGACGGCGATATCCGAGGGTTTGAGGCGCAAGATGCGATCCCCCGCCCAGACGGCATTGGCATCGGGCACCGTTTGCAGCGCCAGCGCGCAGGCCTTGATGATGAAATCATTGACCGAAAGTTTCACGCCGCGCGATTCAAGCTGCTTGTTGAGCTGGGCGCGGAAGGCCATCAATGTGTCAAGCCGCACCTCGCGGCGCAGGTAGAAATGCGGGATGGTCTGCTTGGCCTCGGTCAGGCGGGCGGCGACGGTCTTGCGCATCCCGTCAAGCTTGACCTCTTCATAGGCGCGCCCCTCGAACATGCGGGCGACCACATCGGCGGCGGGGCCGGTGGGGGCTGCGGGCTTTTGCGGCGCGGGTGCGGGTTGCGCGGCGGGTTGGGCCGCCGGTTGTGCGGTGGCATCCGCCACATCGGTCTTGACGATGCGCCCATGTGGGCCAGAGCCCTTGATCGTGCCCAGATCGAGCCCCTTTTCCGCGGCGATGCGCCGCGCAAGCGGCGAGGCGAAGATGCGGGCGCCGTCTTTGGTGGTGGGCGCGGCGGGGGCCTTGGCGGCGGGCGCGGTATCCTTGCTGGCCGGGGCCTTTGCCGACGGGCCGTCGGATTTCGGCGCGCTGCCGCTATCGGGCGTCTTGGCCTTGCCGATATCGTCCGCACTTTCGCCTTCGGCGAGGATCACCGCGATGGGGGTGTTGACCTTGACGCCCTCGCTGCCCCCGGCCACCAGGATCTTGCCGATGGTGCCTTCATCGACCGCCTCGAATTCCATCGTGGCCTTGTCGGTTTCAATTTCGGCCAGCAGATCGCCGGCGGCGACGGTGTCGCCCTCTTTCACCAGCCATTTCGCCAGCGTCCCCTCTTCCATCGTGGGCGAGAGGGCGGGCATGAGGATTTCCGTGGGCATGGCGCGCGCTCCTTACCGGTAGGTGACTTTGTGGACGGCCTCGACCACCTCGTCGGTGGTGATCAGCGCCAGCTTTTCCAGATTGGCGGCATAGGGCATCGGCACATCCTTGCCGGTGCAGGTGATCACCGGCGCATCGAGATAATCGAATGCCTGTTGCATCAGCACCGAAGCGATATAGCTGCCGACCGATCCCTGTGGCCAGCCTTCTTCGACGGTCACGCAGCGGTTGGTTTTCTGCACGGAGGCGATGATCGCCCCGGTATCCATCGGGCGGATGGTGCGCAGATCGATCACCTCGGCTTCGATCCCGTCGCGGGCCAGCCGTTCCGCCGCCTCCAGCGCATAGGTCATGCCGATCCCAAAGCTGACAATGGTCACATCCGTGCCTTCGCGCGCGATCCGGGCCTTGCCCAAGGGCACGGTGTAATCGTCAAGCTGCGGCACCTCGAACGACCGGCCATAGAGGATCTCGTTTTCCAGGAAGATCACCGGATTAGGATCGCGGATCGCGGATTTAAGCAATCCCTTGGCATCGGCCGCCGTATAGGGCGCGACCACCTTCAGCCCCGGCACCTGCATGTACCAGGCGGTGTAATCCTGGCTGTGCTGCGCGCCAACCCGCGCCGCAGCGCCGTTCGCGCCGCGAAACACGATCGGGCAGCCCATTTGCCCGCCCGACATGTACAGCGTCTTGGCGGCGGAATTGATGATCTGGTCGATCGCCTGCATGGCGAAGTTGAAGGTCATGAATTCCACAATGGGGCGCAACCCGCCAAACGCGGCGCCCACCGCGATGCCGGTAAAGCCGTGTTCGGTGATCGGCGTGTCAATCACCCGTTTCGCGCCGAATTCATCCAGAAGCCCCTGGGAAATCTTGTAGGCGCCCTGATACTCGGCCACTTCCTCGCCCATCAGGAACACGTTGTCGGCACGGCGCATTTCCTCGGCCATCGCATCGCGCAGCGATTCGCGCACGGTTTGCGATTTGGTCACCGTACCCTCTGGCCATTCGGGCGCGGCGGAGGCGGCTTTGGCGGGCGCGGGGGCACTTGGCTGAGGTGCGGGTGCGGCCGGGGTTTCGGCCTTCACCTCGGGTTCCGGGGCCGATTTCGCGGGCGCGGCATCGGCGCTTTCGCCCTCTTCGACCATCACCGCGATGGGGGTGTTGACCTTGACGCCCTCGCTGCCCTCGGCCACCAGGATACGGCCGACGATGCCCTCATCGACCGCCTCGAATTCCATCGTGGCCTTGTCGGTTTCGATTTCGGCCAGGATATCGCCTGCGGCGACGCTGTCGCCTTCCTTGACCAGCCATTTCGCCAATGTGCCCTCTTCCATGGTCGGCGAGAGGGCGGGCATGAGAATTTCGGTTGCCATGATGATCCCCTCCTCAGGCTTCTTGCGGTACGTCAGTGGCGTAGATGTCGGTCCAGAGTTCCGAAGGATCGGGTTCGGGGCTGTCCTTGGCGAATTCGGCGCTGGCGTTCACGATATCCTTGATCTCCTTGTCGATGGACTTCAGATCATCCTCGGTCGCG
Organism: Paracoccaceae bacterium; assembly: GCA_014359745.1. Taxonomy (GTDB): domain Bacteria; phylum Pseudomonadota; class Alphaproteobacteria; order Rhodobacterales; family Rhodobacteraceae; genus JACIYW01. Next base: position 3,375 of record JACIYW010000090.1, read on the forward strand.
TGCTTGCCGGTCAGAAGCAGGTCGCGCACATGTTCGATGGCGTCCTTTTCCTCGCGCATTTTCTGCACCTCTTCGCGGGTGCGGTACTTGGCGGGGTCCGACATGGAATGGCCGCGATAGCGATAGGTCTTCATTTCCAGGATATACGGCCCCTTGCCCGCGCGGCAGTGCGCGACGGCCTTTTCGCCCGCGGCCCTGACCGCCAGCACATCCATGCCGTCCACCTCTTCGCCCGGAATGCCATAAGCCGCGCCGCGTTCCCACAGGCTGGGCGACTTGGTGGAACGCTGTACAGAGGTGCCCATGGCGTACTGGTTGTTTTCAATGACGAAAACCACCGGCAGCATCCAAAGCTCTGCCATGTTGTAGGTTTCGTAAACCTGGCCCTGATTGGCGGCACCATCGCCGAAATAGGTAAATGTCACCCGGTCATTACCAAGGTATTTATCCGCAAACGCAAGCCCCGCGCCGATGGGAACCTGCGCGCCGACGATGCCATGGCCACCATAGAAATGCCGCTCTTTCGAAAACATGTGCATCGAGCCGCCCTTGCCGCGCGAATACCCGCCCGCGCGCCCGGTCAGTTCGGCCATCACCCCCTTGGGGTCCATCCCGCAGGCCAGCATATGGCCGTGATCGCGATAGGAGGTGACGCGCTTGTCGCCTTCAGAGGCCGCCGCCTCAAGCCCGACCACCACCGCCTCCTGCCCGATGTAAAGATGGCAGAACCCACCGATCAGCCCCATCCCGTAAAGCTGGCCGGCCTTCTCCTCGAATCGTCGGATCAACAGCATGTCGCGGTAGAACTTCAGCAGGTCTTCCTTGGAAATACTGGATGTTGCAGTCGATTTTCGTGCCGCCATGCCGGAAATTCCCCCACGTCAGGTCATTAGTTCAATACTAAACTAACCTATAGCGGATCATGGAACTAAGGGCGAGTGCAAATTCGGCCTGCGCAAGGCCGATGGCGCATCCCGGTAACCGGCGCCCCTTGCGCGCAGCCCGGTCCGCGCCGTGACCGAACAGGAAAACGTTCTTTCCCATCCTCTCGAAAAAAATACTCAAATCCCGCGCCCGCCACACGCGCGCCGGTCACGGGACTTCGCCCGACCGACAAACACGCGCTATCGGATCACGATCTCATCGGCGCGCAGCACGCCCAGAACATCGCGGGCGCGTTCATCCAGAAGGTCAAGATCAAGGTAATCATCCGACATCCGCCGGGTAAGATTGGTCATCTCGGCCAGTTCGGCGGTCAGGCGGGCGCGTTCGGCCCGCAGGTCGGCGACCTCTGCGTTGATCTGGATGCGGCGAAACAGGCCGTAATCGCCCTGCACGGCGGCAAAGGTGAAATAACTGCCAAGCGTCAGGGCCAGCGCGAAATACAGCGTGGCACCAACTGTGGGGCGGGTGTTGTGGGTCATCGCTCGTCTCTGCACTTGCCTGTTTCGCACCTCTGCTTCATATCTTTTCGGGCGCGTCCCCGAACTATGGCACAGGCTTGGGTGGTTGTGAATCCTTGATTTGCGTACTGCACATCTTGCGCTAGACTGGCTTTGAGAGGACCGGACATGACCAATCCCGCCAGCCCCCAGCCCGCCACCCCCAGGCCACCCGCCGACGACGAGGTTTTCAATCAGCCCTGCCCGCCGGGTGATATCGACCTCTGGGCGGCTGACATTCCCCTGCGCGAGGCCACCGCGCGCCATGGCGGCGATGCCCAAACCCTTGCCGCCTACGGCGCCAGCGCAGGCACCGCGCGCTGGCGCGAGGCCGCGCGCGAGGCCAACCGCCAACTGCCCGAACTGCACACCCATGACCGGGGCGGGCGGCGGCGCGACGTGGTCACCTTTCACCCCGCCTATCACGATCTGCTGCACCTTGGCCTTGGCGCGGGCTATGCGGGCGATGCCTGGACGGGCGGCAGCCATGTTACCCATGCCGCCATGGTCTATCTGCACAGCCAGGTCGAACCGGGCACCTGCTGCCCGATGACCATGACCTATGCCGCCGTGCCCGCCCTTGCCGCCAATCCTGCGCTGGCGGCGATCTGGCAACCCCGGCTGACGGCGCGCGGCTATGATCCGGCCTGCGTTCCCATCACCGAAAAATCCGCCGCCACCCTTGGCATGGCGATGACCGAAAAACAGGGCGGATCGGATCTGCGCAGCAACCAAACCCAAGCCCTGCCCGATGGCGAGGCCTTTCGGCTGACCGGGCACAAATGGTTCTGTTCCGCACCGATGTCGGACGGGTTCCTGACGCTGGCGCAGGCGCCGGGCGGGCTGACCTGCTTTCTGGTGCCGCGCTGGCTGGACGGGGGCGCGAACGCCATCCACCTGATGCGGCTGAAAGACAAGCTGGGCAACCGCGCCAATGCCTCGGCCGAGATTGAGTATCACGGGGCCTTCGCCCACCGCATCGGCGAAGAAGGCGACGGGGTGCGCACCATCATCGCGATGGTGCACCACACAAGGCTTGATACCGCGATGGCCCCCGCCGGGCTGATGCGCGCGGCCCTGGCCGAGGCGGCGTGGTGGTGCGCGGGCCGCAGCGTATTCCAGCGCCGCCTGATCGACCAGCCGCTGATGCGCCGGGTGCTGGCCGATCTGGCCCTTGATCTGGAGGGGGCGGTGGCCCTGGGCTTTTTCGCCGCCGCTACCTTCGATGGTACCTCCGATGCCGACCGGGCGCTGGCGCGCGTTGTTGTGGCGCTGGCCAAATTCCTGTCGAACAAACGCTGTCCCCCCGTCGTCTATGAAGCGATGGAGACGCTTGGCGGCATGGGCTATGTCGAGGAAACGCCCCTGCCGCTTTTGTACCGCGAGGCGCCGCTCAATTCGATCTGGGAAGGGTCGGGTAACGTGATTTGCCTCGATATCCTGCGCACCCTGGCCAAGGTGCCGCTGGCCGATGATGCCTTGCAGGCCGAATTGCAGGCCGCCACCGGCGCCGATAACCGTTATGACGCGGCCCTTGCCGCGCATCGCGCCCGCTGGCCGGGTCGGCCCGATGAAGGCGATGCGCGCTGGTTTGCCGACAGCGCCGCGCGGCTTCTGGCCGCAAGCCTGCTGATCCGTAACACCCCCGGCGCGGTCGCCGATGGCTGGTGCGCCAGCCGCCTTGACGCCGCGCGCGGCATGGTCAGCGGTGCCATCAGCGGCCTTGACGAGGCAGCCCTGATCGCCCGGATCGGCGCGCCCTGATCGCCCCTTGTCGGCCCAGATGTCGGCCCAGAACCCGGTCGGGGATCGGCCATGGTGTTGCGCCCGCGCGTACCGACCAAAGCCAGACGCGGACCAGACGCTTTCCAGACGCCTCTCAGGCGCCCTTCAGGCGGGCAGGCAAGCCCGCCGCCCAGGTTGAAATCGTACCCGCCCCCAGGCACACGACCATATCGCCGGGGCGGGCCTGTTCGCGCACCAGCCGCTCCAGATCATCCTCATCAAGGATGGCGCGGGCGTGGCGGTGGCCGTGGGAAATCAGGCCCGCCACCAGATCGTCGCGCCCGGCGCCGGGGATCGGATCTTCGCCCGCGGCATAGACCTCGGCAATGGCGACCACATCGGCCTCGTTGAAGCAGGTGCAGAAATCCTCGAACAGGCTGGCCAGCCGGGTATAGCGATGCGGCTGATGCACGGCGATCACCCGCGCGCCGGGGGTGTCGGCGGTGGCCTGACGCGCGGCGCGCAGCACGGCGGCAATTTCCACCGGGTGGTGGCCGTAATCGTCGATGATTGTGACGCCACCCACCGTGCCCACGCTGGTAAAGCGGCGGTTGACGCCCGCGAAAGCCGCCAGCGCCTCGCGGATCTCGGCGCGTTTCATGCCCAGATGGCGCGCAACGGCAATGGCCGCCAGCGCGTTCGAGACGTTGTGATCACCGGGCATCGGCAGCGAGCACCCCTCGATCATCCCGCCCTGCCCCTCGCCGCGCAGCGCCACATCGAAATGCGCCACGCCGCCCTCATAGCGCAGGTTCACCGCCCGCACATCGGCCTGCGCGTTGAACCCGAATGTCACCACCCGCCGGTCAGTCAGGCGGCCCACCAGCGCCTGCACCTCGGCGTGGTCGGTACAACACACCGCCAGCCCGTAAAACGGGATGTTCGACACGAAATCCTGAAAGCCCTTTTTCAGCGCCTCGAAGCTGCCCCAATGATCCATGTGTTCGGGATCGATATTGGTCACAATCGCAATGGTCGCGGGTAAGCGGTTGAAAGACCCGTCGGATTCGTCAGCCTCGACCACCATCCATTCGCCCGCCCCCGCCCGCGCGTTCGATCCATAGGCATGGATGATGCCGCCGTTGATCACCGTGGGATCGAACCCGCCCCGATCCAGCAGCGTTGCCACCATGGTGGTTGTGGTGGTCTTGCCATGGGTGCCCGCGATGGCGATGTTGGACTTCAGGCGCATCAGTTCGGCCAGCATTTCCGCCCGGCGCACCACGGGCAGGCCACGGCGGCGCGCCTCTTCCAGTTCGGGATTACCGGGTTTGATGGCGGTGGAAATCACCACCACCGCCGCATCGCCCAGGTTCTCGGCGCGCTGGCCGTCGAAGATGGTGGCGCCAAGACCGGCAAGCCGGTCGGTGATCTTGCCGGGCTTTGCGTCAGACCCCTGCACCGCATAGCCCAGCGTCATCAGCACCTCGGCAATGCCCGACATGCCGATGCCGCCGATCCCGACAAAGTGGATCGGGCCAAGTTCGCCGGGAAGTTTCGTTGCCGCGTTCATGCGCTGCCCTTTTCTGCAAGCTGTTCAACCAGGTCCGCCAGCGCCGTTGCCGCATCCGGGCGGGCGTTGGCCAAAGCGTTGTGCGCCATTTTCACCGCGGCTTTTGGATTTTCCAGAACCGCCCGGATTTGCGCACCAAGGGCGGGCGCATCCAGCGCGGATTCGGGGATAAGGATCGCCGCGCCCGCCTTGACCAGCCCGCGCGCGTTCGCGCTTTGGTGATCGCCGGTCGCGGCGGCAAAGGGGATCAGGATCGCCGGGCGGCCAATGACCGAGATATCGGCCACCGATGACGCCCCGGCCCGGCTGATGATCAACTGTGCCTCGCTCATCCGTCGGGGGACGTCGCGAAAGAACGGTGCCACCTCGGCACCTATCCCGGCCCTGGCATAGGCGGCGGTCACGCGGTCGGCATCCTCGGGGCGGGCCTGATGCGAGACGCGAAGATGGCGGCGCAGCGCGTCGGGCAGCGCCGCGATCGCGGCGGGAACCACATCCGACAGGATGCGCGCGCCCTGCGATCCGCCGATCACAAGGATGCTTAGCGGATAATCGCCGGGGGGGATATATGGCGCCCCGGCGCGTTCCAGCACCGCCGCGCGCACCGGGTTGCCGGTATGCGTGCCGGTCGCGCCCTCGGGCAGGTCGGTGGGCCAGGTGCCACAGGCCACCAGCGCCACGCGCCGCGCGAACAGCCGGTTGACCCGGCCAAGCACGCCGTTCTGTTCATGGATCATCCGGGGCAGCCGCAGCAGGAACGCCGCCGAAAGCGCCGGAATCGTGGGATAACCGCCAAACCCCACCACAACCGATGGCCGGTCACGGCGCAGGGCCAGCACCGCGCCCAGAACCCCGCCTGCGATGCGCAAAGGCACCACGGCACGGGCAAGCACGCCGCCGCGCGCGAAGGTTGCGCTGGCCACCTGCCGCACCGCCACGGCATGGGAAAACCCGCCCGCATAGCGCGCGCCGCGCGCATCGGTCGAAAGCGTCACCCGCCAGCCGCGCGCCAGCATCACCTCGGCCAGGGCCTGCGCGGGGAACATGTGGCCGCCGGTGCCGCCCGCCGCGATCAGCAAATGCGGTGCCCCATTCATCCCCGGCCCCGTCATCCCCGGCCCTGTCATCCCCTGCCCCGGCGCAGCAGGATATCCCCGATCTCGCCCTGCGGGCGCGTGCGGGTCATCGCCAGCAGCATTCCCACCAGGATGCCGCCCGCGATCAGCGACGATCCGCCGTAGGACACAAAGGGCAGCGTCATGCCCTTGGCGGGCAACAGCCGCACCGCAACCCCCATGTTGATCATCGCCTGCACCCCGAAGATGCACGCAAGCCCGGTGCCTGCCAGCCGGATGAACGGATCGCGTTCGCGCATCAGCCGAAACAGCGACCGCACCACAACAAGGGCGTAAAGCGCGATGATCAGCAGCACCAGGATCAGGCCGTATTCCTCGGCCGCGACGGCGATGATGAAATCGGTATGCGCATCGGGCAGCGACCATTTCACCTGCCCCTCGCCAACGCCGACACCGAAAAATCCGCCCTCCTGTATCGCGTTGGCCGCATAGCCAAGCTGGGTGCGGGGATCGACATCGGGGCTGAGGAACCCGTCGATCCGCCGGGCGAAATGTTCGGAATTGTTATAGGCGAACATCCCCCCCCCTGTGGTCAGCAGGGCCAGAACCGTCAGCAGAACAAAGGGCGCGCCCGCGACGAAATACATCACCGCCCAGCCAAACAGCACCAGCGCCGCCTGCCCGAAATCGGGCTGATACGCCAGAAGCCCGACAATCGCCCCGGTGATCAGGAACGACAGCCGCTTGCCCGGCGGCCCGCCCACCTCCTGGCCCGCCGCCATCATCCAGGCCATGGATACGACGAACACGGGCTTGAGGAACTCGGACGGTTGCACCGATACGAACCCCAGCGAAAACCAGCGCACCGCCCCCTTGCCGAAATCCGTGCCCAGCACCGGCAAGGCCACAAGCGCCGCGAACACCGCCAGAAACCCCAGCACCGAAAGGCGGCGGATCATCACCGGCGACAGCATCGATGTGAACAGCATCGCCACGATGGCCATGCCGCCGAAAAACGCCTGCCGTTGCACATAATAGAACGGATCAAGCCCGTTGCGGGTGGCCAGCGGCGGCGAGGCGGCAAAGCCCAGCAAAAGCCCCACGGCAAACAGCAACAGAATGGCCGACATGGACCATTTGTCGATGGTGCGCCACCAGCGGGGCAAAACCGGTTCCCCTGCCCGCATGGGCACAGAACCATAGACCATTTCCGTCATGGATACCGCTTTCACTGCCTCGGATCGCCCGTTTTCCGGGTCTGGGGCAACCCTAGCCGCATTTGGGGCAAAATGCCACAAGGAATGCGATTGGCCGCCATGGTTTTGGCGGGTTTTCCCCCGTTTCGGGCCGATCGCCGCGCGCTGGCGGATGCCAGCGATCGACCCGCTGGCAGCGCCCCGCTCAGCGGCTGTCGAGAACCGCCGAGACCGGCGCGAAGGCCAGCGTGGCGCCCCGCCCTTCCAGCGCCCAGCCCAAAAGCGCGGCCACGGTTTCGGGGCGGCTGTCGCCCATGACCGCCGCCCAGCCCTGCTGTGCGGCGCGAAAGGCCGCGCGATCAAGATAGCGGCGGATCAGCGGTTCGGTCTCACCCTCGCCATCGAGCACCCGGAACACCCGCGCATCGGGCACGCCGTCGCGTTGCGCAATCTGCGCCGCCGCGTTCAGACCCCGGTCATGCGTGACCAGCCCATAGCCAAGACCGCCCAGGATCTGCACGATCTGGCGGGCGCGGACGCGATCGCCCTGAAACCCGCCCGACGGCGGATTGATCAGCGCCACCGCCTGCGGAACGGCCGCGAACATCCCTTCAAGGTTCACCTCGATATCCGTGGGCGTCGCCCCATCGGGCAGATCGGTGGCAATCACCACCACCTCTTTGCCCGCCGCGCGATAGGTCGCGGCCGCCGCCCCGGCATCGGGGGTGGTGGGATCGATGGCAATCGTGACAGGCAGATCGAGCGCGGCAAGCCGGTCGCGCCCGATGCCCGCCGCCCCGATATCGCGCAGGATCACCGCAAAGAGCGGGCGGGCCTGCGGGTTTTCGAAAGGTTCGGCGTTCCGGTCAAGCGGGGTTGGCGCGGCGCCCTGACCGGCGGGCGCGCCAATATCCGAACCCGGATCGGCCGTGGCGTCCGGTTCCGGGGCCGCGGCAATATCGTCGCCGATCTGGGGCAGGCGCCGTTGGCCCTGCCCGGCCGGGGTGCCGGGCAACGCACCGATCTGGCCGCCGGGCAAGGGCAGCGCCCGATCCTCGAACCGGGGGGGTGCGGGGGCGGCGGGGCCGTTCACCGCCACCTCGGGGCTGAAGCCCGGCGTAGCGGCGCGCCGCCCAGGGTCGCCGGGCAGGCCGCCGCCGTCGCCGACGGGCCGGTTGACGCGCGGCAACGCCGCTTCGCCGGGTTGCGGTGTCGGCGGCAATCCGGCCACGGGGGAGGTGTCTGGGGCAGCTTCAGGGGCTGCGTCCGGGGCTGCATCTGGATCTGCGGCATCGCGCGGGCCTTGCGTTCCGGTATCAGCGCCCGGAACTTGCCCGCCACCCGTCTGCGGCAGCGCCGAACGCCCCTCGGGTGCGGGCGGCGCGGGGGCGCGCAGGTCCGGAACGGCCGACGGGGCGGTTGACGGCAGGCGCAAGGCCGCCTCGGTGTCGGGGCCGGGTTGCCCAAGGTCCACCCCGGTGCTTTGCACCGCGCGTCCGGGCAGGCCGGGGCTGTCGGGCGCGGCCTCAATGCGGGGCGGCAAGGGGCCAGCCGGGCGCCCGACCCTCGGCAAGGCTGCGATCCGTTCCGTAGTGCCCCCGTCGGCGGGGCCGATCCTGGGCGCGGTATCGGGGCGCGGGCCCGGTGGGGCGGGCTGCGCGGCTATTGCCGCCGCGTCGGGCTGGGTGCCGGGGCTGGTGCTGATGCTGTTGCCGGGCGGCTGATCCCCCAAAGGGGAACCGAGGCCCGACGGGGCGGTCGGGGTGTCACCCGCGCGCCGCGCCTTGGTCGGCGGTGGTG
>JACIYW010000091.1 GCA_014359745.1 Paracoccaceae bacterium
AGTCGCTTGCCTGCGTTTGCTGGGCGGGCACTGCCATAACCGCGACGATGGCTGTCGTCATGATCAGTTTGCTGATATGCATGGTACTCATCCTTTCGCGCGAAAATCAGGGTATTTGCCTGCAAATGTACCTTTGAAACCGCGTCCATGTAAAATGGTAATTCCTGTAATCGCACGATAGACGGGTTTGTGAGGGCTGTTGCGCCCGGAATCCCGGCTTCACGGGGTTCCAGACCGACGGGCGCACGTTGGCGCCGCATGGCCCGGAAAGCCGCCCGGTTCATCACTGAAACCGCATGTTCGGCGACAGGATTTATCATCGGTAAGTCGGCCACACTTCATTGACGCATGTTTCTTTTGAACCTCTAATGTGGGGAACCTACCGTTTCGATATCGAGAAACATGTCCGTATTCGTTCGTATCATATTACCCTTGGCACTTGTTCTGGTCGTGTTGTCTGGCGCGGCATTGCTGCTGCAGGCCTGTGGGGTGGTCTTGTGGGGCACCACGGCGCTGGCGCGCTATTGCCCGATACCCGCCAGCGTCACGGATCGCGGCAGGCTGGACGATCTGCGCCGCGAAGGCGCGTCGCTGCGCAGCCGTATCGCCTTTCTTGAACAGGAACTGGCGGCCAGGCAATGCACTGTCGTGTTTGACGATCCGCCCCCAGCCCCGGTTCCGCCAGAGACGGAAAACCAGCCACCCCTGATTGACCGCGATGCCTGGGAACGCGGTGATCTTGACGCGCTGACGGGGTGTTGGGATCTGGAAGCCCAGATGAGGGTGCGCAACGTCACGACCAACAGGATCACGCTTTATAACCAGTGGAACATCTGCTTTGACGGCAGCGGTCAAGGCACGGAAAAGATGCGCGCCACTGATGGCACGACCTGCGAAGGCCCGGTTTCGGGGTCATTCGACATGCGCGGACGGCTGATCATCGAAGAGCCCGCGAACCTGTCTTGCAGTAATGACGGGTGGATTTTTCGCCGTGTCGCAAGCTGCACCCTGCAATCCGATGCGCGGGCAACTTGTTCGGTCTTTCAGCCGGAACCAGACATCACCAGCACTGTGCGCCTGCAACGTGACGCCGGAGGACAATGACCATGGCCGCCCATTTCTTTACCAAGACGCGCATTGACCTGACGCGCTGTCTTGACGTCGATGGCACTCTGGCGCTGGAACGGTATCCGGCGTTGCATCAGGCGCTTGCGGGGCGGGTTTCGCCGCAGGCGGCGACGCTTTTTGCCGAACCCCTGGTCAGCAAGGGCAATGCCGGGGCTGAACCCACCGTGTCCTGGTATTCGGATATCGAGGGTGATGGCGCGCCGCTGTCCGCTCTGGATGACGACGCGCGCAAATCAGCCGAGGCGCGGCTTGGCGATCTGCTGCGGGAAATCAAGCCGTTGATGGATGATCCCGACGACGGGCGCCTGATTTCGGCGGCCCTGCATCTGCTGGGGGCTGACAGCATCTGGGTCATCAAGGGGCAGCCGGTCATTCTGGACTGGGGGATGTTGCCGGAAAACGTGTCGCAAGATCCGGCGGAACGCCACACCCATTTCAACGCAACATTGGGGCGGTTCCTGCCCCTGGGGGCGGCGCCGCCCCTGACCATCGCCGAACAATCGGCACGGCGTGCCGCCGCCGCGTCACCTGCGGCACCCGCAACGGATGTGCCCGAACCGGCAGGCACCGGCGCCACCGCGACACAACCCGCGGTGCCGGTGGCCAGGGCGGCGGGTGCGGCCCGCAACGTGGCCGGTGGGCAAACATGGGGCAAACAATGGGGCAGGCATCGGGGCCGCCATCGGGGCTAACGCGCGTGCCCGCCTATGCCTGGGCACCTTTGGTTCTTTTGCTGCTTTTGTTCGGTGGCGTCCTGATCTGGTTGATGCTGCCGGGAACGCGGCTTTTCCAGCCCCGACAGATATCGGTTGTGACGGATGCCAGGGCCATTCAGGTGACCGAGGCGGCAAATGCCGAATTGCAGGCAAGGCTTGCGCGCCTGCAAGCGGCGGTCGCCGGGGCGCAATGTCGGGCGGATGGGACGCTGACCGTGCCCGGCGGCCTGACGATCGAGGGGCTGTTGCCGCCCGGACCGGGTGATGCGCCGGGCAGCCGGGCAAGCGCCGATCCGCAACCGGTTCTGCCCCCCGATCCGGCCCGCACCATCGTTGCCGATGCAGGCCCGCTGAGCCAGGCAAACCTGCTGTCGCTGCTCGAAGAGCGCACGGCGATGATCCTGACCACCCGGAACGGGCAGGTCAGCTCGACCGGGTCGGGTTTCTTTGTCAGCCCCAATACCGTCGTGACCAATTTCCACGTCATTGACGGGTCAGAGAACGTCTATATCACCAACCGCAGCCTGGGGAAGGTGCATCAGGTGCAGGTGCTCAAGACCATGGGCCCGTTCAACACCACCGGCGGGGATTTCGCGTTGCTTCAGGTGCCAGGGCTGGAGCATTCATATTACAACATCCTGCAATCGGATGCCTCGCTAAAGCTGCAAAGCGTGATCGCGGCGGGATATCCGGGCGATGTGCTGGATTCGGACGCCCAGTTCGCGGCGCTTCGGTCGGGCGATGCCACCGCCGTCCCCGACATGACACTGACCGATGGGGTGGTGAACACCGAACAGTCGCTGTCGCCCAACTCAGAGGTCGTGGTGCATTCCGCGCCGATGTCGCAGGGCAATTCGGGCGGCCCGCTGGTGGATATGTGCGGCCGGGTGATCGGGGTGAACACATTCGTGCGCCAGGGCAATCTGCGCAACCTGAACTTTGCGCTGTCTACCGACGGGTTGATCCGGTTTCTTGCCGGAACCGGCGTTCAGCCGGGTGTCGTATCGCAGGCCTGTCTGCCGGAACTGACGCGCCCCTCGGTTGCGCGGGTCGCCGAAACCCCCGCGACGGGCCAATCCCCGGCTGCCCCCGCCGCACCGGACACCACCGGCGGCGGAATTCCGAATTTTGCCGCACCGGTCGAGTAGCACAAGATGTTTGAAGCCATCATCGCCTCGACGTCATCGGAAGGTCTGCGCCCGCTTGGAACGCCGCCACAGCGCAGCTATGAGCTTATCACCGGCACGCTGGAACAACGGTTAAGCCCGGCACATGCACATCTCTTCGCCGAGCCGATTTCGACATCCTATGGCGACAAGCTGGACTGGTACGCGCCCGTCGCGGGCACATTGCGCAAATTGTCAGACCTCGAAGACCCCGCGCGCGCCGAGGCCAAGGCACGCCTTGACCAGTTGCGCCAGGATATCGAGGGGCTGGCGCAAAGCATATCGGCCAGCAAGAACCCCGATGAACAACGTCTTGGCGAAAGTCTGAGCAACGCGCTGAAGGTGCCGGGGCCGGACTGTATCTATGTGCTGACGCCGACGGATGGGGCAGGGGTGCAGCCGGTTCTGATCAATTGGGCGCGGGTCCATGATCAGCAGGCCGAGGTTTCGCGCGGGCTGGTCGGCGCGGATACGCGCAGGGTGGCGCGCGCGGCCGCGCAGGCGCCCATGGCCGCCAGCACCGCCGCTGCGCCTTTGGCGACACAGGGGCATGGCGGCGATGACCGCAGGCAGACCAGTATCTTGCCGTGGTTGTGGTGGGGCGGCTGGGGGCTTTTGGCCCTGATCATTGCCGCCATCCTGTATCTGTTGATCCCGGCATGTGGCCTCGTCGGGTTCGACCGCTATTCCTCTTGCCAGAGCGCCGAGGCGCCGGTTTCCATCGCCGCCGCCGAAACAGCCCGGCTGGAGAATGAGATCGCGCGGATCAGACGGCAACTCGGGGTGCTTGACCGGGCCTGCCAGCCGATCCCGTCGGCAACGCCGATTGTCGCCCCGCCACCACCACCACCACCCGAACCCGAACAGGAAACCGAGATTGACAGACGTCTGGAACGCGCCGGCGCGCAGCGTGGCAAGCTCAGCTTTTCGCTGTTCTGGAACGACACCTCCGATCTTGACCTGCATGTCCAGCCACCCGGCTGCCCGAGGACCATATTTTACGGCACCAGATCGGCCTGCGGCGGCACCCTTGATGTCGATGCAAACGCGCAACGGCGTCGGCCCGACCCGGTCGAGAACACGTTCTTCGTTGACCCAAGGCCGGGGCGCTATAGTGTCAAGGTCAATCTGTTTTCGGGGACAAACGCTGGTCGCGATTTTACCCTGCAGATACGCGATCACGGGCGTCTGCGCACGTTCTCGGGCCGGGTCGATCCGCGCAACCCTAACTGGATCCATTCATACACGACCGGGGGCAATTGATGCTTAAGGACGGCCGCCACAGCCTGCGCAGAAACGTCGACTGGCCCGATGAGGTGACGTTAACCCCCTATTCGGGCGTTCAAATCCTTGATTTCGGCTTTTGTCTTGAAGACGTGACCTTCAAGGCCAGGCGTTTCATCGAGCGCGTTTCGGCGCAATCGGATGATGCGCAAACGCCAGAACGGATATTGATCCCGCTATCGGGGGATGAAGAACGCGACGCGGCGATAGAGGCGCAAAGCCGCGATGATGACGATGAATATTCGATCCGGCCGACGGCATCGCTGGAACCGTTTCTGGCAAACTGGGTTCCGGTGCCGGTGTTGCGCCTGAAACCCGAACGCGGCGCGGGCGGGGAAGAGCGTTATGACGCGGGTCCATCATCATGGGCCCGGTTGCGCACGGTTGAATTGGCTGATCGCGATCCTGCCACGGGGCACACACACCGCGTTCAGCTTGCAATCGACACAACCCTGATGGCGCAGGACCAAAGCCGCCACTATGTGGCGCCCGAACGCGCCGATGCCGAAAAGCCGCGCGATTTCCGCTTTGTGTCTGAACCGGGGCATATGGATTGGTTCTTGCGCCGCCCGCAGGAGGTCAGCGAAGGTCAGGTGATTGACCTGCAACTTTGGGTGTCGGACTGGCTCAAGGAACTTTTCCTGCGCTTCAAGCGCCACGAAAAACCCGGCCGAACCATCGCAGAGCAGGATCTGGCGCATCTTTTCGAACATTGGGCGCGGTATCTGACCTATCTTCAGTTCGTGGATGCCGCCGTGAAAATTCCGCGCCTGCGGTTTTCCGATACGGTTTCCGAACGCGATGCGGTCACGCCGGTCGAGGTGGATCTGGTGCTTGATGTCGGAAACTCGCGCACCTGCGGCATCCTGATCGAACAGTTTCCCGGTGACAGCCGGGTTGATCTGGCCCGGTCGTTCCCTTTGGAAATCCGGGATCTGTCGCGCCCCGAACTCAGCTATTCGGGACTGATCGAAAGCCGGGTCGAATTTTCCGAGCTAAGCTTTGGCGAAGATGTTTTCGCCAGCAGGTCGGGGCGGCGCAATTCTTTCATCTGGCCTGGTTTTCTTCGGGTGGGGCCAGAGGCGCGGCGGCTGATCGAAAGCGAAACGGGCACCGAAACCACCTCGGGTCTTTCATCGCCCAAACGGTATCTGTGGGATGACAAGCCCGCCCAGCAGGATTGGCGGTTTCACAACCATTTCGATCCCAACAACCTGCCCAAATCGGTGCGCGCGGCGATGCGTCACCTGAACGAAGCGGGCGACGTGCTTGAGCAGGTCGCCTATGAAACCCGCCGACGGCTGCGCGACAAGGGCAAAACCAGCACCAATCAGGCGATCAGGCCGCGCTTTTCACGCTCTGCCCTGTTCGGGTTTACGCTGGCCGAAATCATTGCCCATGCGCTGGTGCAGGTCAATGATCCGGCATCGCGTTTGCGCCGCGCGCAATCGGATCTGCCGCGCCACCTCAAGCGCATCATCCTGACATTGCCAACCGCGACATCGGCGCAGGAACAGGCGATCATGCGGTCGCGTGCCGAAGGCGCCTTGCGGATGGTCTGGGCCATGCAGGGCGTGAAGGAAACCGACAGTTCGATATCGCACCGGCCCGAGTTGATCGTCGAATGGGACGAGGCGTCGTGCACGCAACTGGTCTATCTTTATTCGGAATTGACGCAGAAATTCGACGGACGGATCGATACCTTTCTTGATCTGAAAGGCAAACGTCGGGTTCGGCCCGGCGCCACGGACGCCACGCCTTCCTTGCGTCTGGCTTGTATCGACATCGGTGGCGGCACCACCGATTTGATGATCACCACCTATTGGGACGAGGCGAACCGGCTTTTGCTGCCCAGCCAGACCTTCCGCGAGGGGTTTCGTCTGGCGGGCGACGATCTGGTGCAAAGGATCATCTCGGCGATCGTGCTGCCGCGGCTCCAGGATTCCATCGAGGCCGCGGGCGGGCGTTTCGTCGGCGAAAAGATGCGAGAGCTGTTTGGCGGTGACATCGGAGGGCAGGATCAACAGATCATCCAGAAACGTCGGCAATTCGGCCTACGGGTTCTGATGCCGCTTGCCATCGCGATCCTTGAATATTGTGAAACGGCGGCAGAGTTCGACCGCTTCGATCTTGCCGTTGCCGATCTTTTCAAGGCCCCCGGCACCGATGCCACGGCACCCGAAAGCGGGGCGGTCAATCTGGACCTGCCGACAGAGTTGCTGGACTATATCGAAAGCGCGGCCTTTGATCTTGGCGCTCGCGACTGGAAGCTGTCGGGGCTGATCCTGTCGACGACGCGTGAGGATGTCGACGCCATCGCGCGCGAAGTGTTCCAGAAGGTTCTGGGCAACATGTCCGAGATGGTCAGCCATCTGGGCGTTGATATCGTGTTGTTGACCGGCCGGCCGTCGCGCCTGCCTGCGGTGCGCTCGATCATCGAGGAACTGTTGGTCGTACCGCCGCATCGCCTGATTTCGATGCACACCTACAAGACGGGCCGCTGGTATCCGTTCCGCGATCCGGTCAACCAGCGCATCGGTGACCCCAAGAGCACGGTCTCGGTCGGGGGGATGCTGATCGCCCTGTCTGAAAACCGCATCCCGAATTTCAAGGTCGATACCTCGGCCTATCAGATGAAATCCACGGTGCGTTTTGTCGGGGAAATGGACACAAGCGAACAGATCCTGAATTCGCGACTGATGTTCGCCAATGTCGATCTTGACCAGAAATCAAGCGGAGGCGAGCAGTTGGCGACCGTTGATATGTATGCGCCCATGCATATCGGGTCGCGTCAGTTGCCCTTGGAACGCTGGACAACGACACCCCTGTTCCGGCTTGATTATGCCAACCCCTCGGCCCAGAAGCGGCCTGTGCCGATCAAGGTCACCTTCGAGAAGGCCGAATTCGATCAGGATGACGCCACCACAAGCGAGGACGTGCTGCGGCGCGAAGCCCTGCGCGAGGCGTTCAGGATTACCGAGGTGATCGACGGTCAGGGCAACCAGATGAAAAACGAAGACCTGTCGCTTCGGCTTCAAACGCTGGGGTTCAACGATGAATACTGGATCGACACCGGTCTGTTCAAGCTGTGACGAAATGGGGGCCTTAATGATCAGTCAAGACCAGTTGGTGGCGCGCTGTCGTTCCGTGGCCGACGCATCGAGCGAGGCGATGGAATGGATTTCGCACGACGCCAATGTCGCGATGGTCGGGCGAAACCACAAATCCCTGACCCAGTTGTTGCGTCGCGCAATCCGTCGCGCGCGAAAACTGGAACGGGCCGCGCAAACCCGGATGAGCGTGTCGGTTTTCGGGCCATCGCAGGCGGGCAAATCGTTTCTGGTGTCGGTGCTTGCCCGCCCCGAGAACGGCAGCCTTGTCGCCGATTTTGCAGACCCCGACGGAAAGCTGGATTACATCAGCCAGATCAACCCCGAAGGTGAAGGTGAATCGACCGGCCTGGTGACGCGGTTCACCATGTCCAAGGATCCGACGCCACCGGGATTTCCGATCAAGCTGCAACTTCTGTCAGAGGCCGATATCGCCCGCACGATCCTCAATTCCTTCTACATGGATGGGGATCAGTCGGAACCGGCGCCCGAACCCGAAGATATCTCGGGCCACCTTGCGACGTTCCGCGCCAGGATGGGGGGCGTGGTTGCGGGCATATCATCCGATGACATGATGGATATCGCCGATTATGTGAACAACACGTCCTTCGGCAAGACCGCCTACGCCGCCGCCCTGAAAAGCTTCTGGGAGGATGCGGGAGAGATCGCGCCGCACCTGAGCCACGGCGATCGCGGCAGGTTCCTGGAAATCCTTTGGGGCGGGCACGCGGCGCTGACGCAGCTTTATGTGCAGTTGGCGACGGCGCTGTCACGGATCGGCAACGCGGCAGAGGTGCATGTTTCGCTTGCCGCGCTGACGCCGCGCGAACGGTCGATCATCGACGTGAAAACCCTTGGCAACCTGATGAGCGATGACCTGTCCGACACGCTGGACGTGCATACCCCCGCCGGGGCCACGGTCGCGGTTCCGCGCGCGGCCCTTTGCGCGCTGGCCGCCGAACTGGTCATGCCGATGCTTGAACAACCTTCGCCGGTGTTCGCCCAAACCGATCTGCTGGATTTTCCCGGCGCCCGCAACCGGTTCGAACGCCCCCTGTCCGAAACGCTGCGCAAGCCAGAGGTGGCCCTGACACAGCTTCTGTTGCGCGGAAAGGTTGCGTATCTCTTTGACAGGTATGTGGAAAATCAGGAAATCACCTCGATGTTGCTTTGTGTGCCGGATAGCAACATGGAAACCCTTGATCTGCCGGACCTTGTGGAAAACTGGATCGCGCTGACCCATGGCAACAAGCCGGACCAGCGCAAGGATGTCGATTGCATCCTGTTTTTCGTGATGACGAAATTCGACAAGCACCTTGGCGAAAGCGCCGGTTCCGGCGATGGGAACACCCGCTTTCAACGGCGGATGGAAGCCTCGCTTGACAGTTTCGGGCGCACCGGCAAAAGCCGTGATCCCTGGATTGATGAATGGACCCCCGGCACCCCCTTCAAGAACTGTTACTGGCTGCGCAACCCGAATTTTTTCGTCGAGGGGCTGATCAATTACGACGAAAACAACCGCGAGGTTGAAATCCGCCCCGAAAAGGCGGATCGCATGACCGAATTGCGCGCGGGCTATCTGGAAGCGCCCATGGTGCAGCAGCATTTCGCCTCTCCCGAAGCGGCCTGGGATGCGGCACTGGCGCTGAATGATGGCGGGGTCGGATATCTCATTGGCAATCTTGCCAAGGTCTGCAAGCCCGACAGCAAGATCCGCCAGATCAAGGCGCAGGCCGACAAGGTGGCGGGCGATGTGTCGCAGGCGCTGGGCAATTACCATGTCTCGGACGATATCGAAAAGCGGATCGAGGAAAAGCGCATCGCCGCGGGCAAGGTGATCGACGCGCTGGAACTGGCCCTGAACAACCACCGCTTCGGGGCCGTTCTTGGCCATCTCATGGTCGGTCAGGATCAGATCGAAGACGCCATTTCCAGAGTGCCAAGCAAGGTGCGCCTGTCAAATGCCGTGTCCTCGGCTTCGGGCAGCGCGCCCAACGGCGCCCGCCCGCCGGTTGGCGGTGCGATCCGCCCCGGCGCGTTGCGCCCCGGTGCGCCGCAGCCCGCCAAGCCAGCGGCGGAGGTGGCCGAAAAGGCACCCGTGAACAGCATCCGCACGATGACCCCCGAAAGCTTTCAGGCGGAAACCGCCATAGAGGTGTGGATCGAGGCGCTCAAGGCATTCAGATCGAACGGCCCTTTGCTGACGTACCTGGGCTTCACCGAAGAGGCCGCGAACGATCTGGTGAATGAAATGATCTTCAGCCTGCGACGGGTCAATCTGGCCGAAGACATCCAGAATGATCTGCGAAACATCAGTTTCGGTCACACGGTAGACAAACAGGCGCAGGCCGCCGCGATCGTCTGCGCCGAGCGGATCAACGATTTTGTCGCGCGCGTCGGCACCGGTTCCCTGGCGGAAAACCAACGTCCGGTGGTCGATCTGGGTGGGGGGCAAAGCCGGGTGGTGTTCGCCAGGAAAGAGGCCTCGGATACGCCCGACACCTTGCCCGCCGACCCGATTTCGGTGGTGGCTGATACATGGACAGACTGGGTTTTCGCCCTGGATGCGATGTTCGTGGCGAATGCCATGGATATGGGCAGCGGCGATCTGGACATTGAACAGAACCTGCGGATCGGGCGTATCCTGGGTGCACTTGACGGGCATGGGGGTGCGTAAATGAGCCTGACAATCACACCAAATGCGGACCGGCCCCATGGCGGTTATGCGACCCTGACGGTCGGCGCTGGCGAACTGGGCCTGACCGAAGTGACGGTTTCGGTGTTTGATGCCTATAGCGAACGCCATCTTGGCGGCCAGGGTTGGCAGGCCGAACCGGTCGCGTTCGGCCCCTATCCCGTGACCGAGACGGCAGCGGGCAAGGAGATCGTGATCGGGCCCGAGATTGTCAACCAACTGGAAGAATATGCGGCGCTGAAGATCACTTTGGGTGATAAAAGCTATACCACCACCTGGCCCGACGATGTGGTGCCCGCGCCGGGGGCGGCGCGGCTTGGCGATATCTTCACCGGTGGCCCCCGCGAGGCGCAAGAGGCAGTGCACGCCGCCGTCAGGATGCCAAAGCCGGGTGCCGCGACGCAAGACGCCGCAGTTGATGAAACCCCGCAGGCAGGCACGGGCGGCGCCATCGGCACCGATCCGGCCAGGTATGGCGCGCCGCCGGTGATCATTGACCCGGACGAAACGCCGCGAAAATCCGGGGCGATGCTTTGGGTCGCCGCGCTTGTTGCCATCGTGGCACTGGCGGGCGCGGCCTGGTTTTTCCTGCGCGACGACGCGGCGCCGCCCCCGCAAACCGCTGCCGTGCCGACGGCGCCCGCCCCAACACCTGCGGCGCCACCGGCCGACCGATGCGGCCCCGATGCCTTTGCGGCGCTCAGCGGTCAGGGCTTTGCGGTGACCGAGGCATTGCTGCGCGACTGCGGCAGCGCCGTCAGCCCCGATACCGCCCTTACCCTGCTGGAACGCGCGGCGCGGGGCGGCGACCCGGCGGCGCTGGCGCTCTTTGGCAAGATCTATGACGGCAATGTCACCGTGCCCGGATTGGAAGATCGGGTCGGGCTGACCTTTGGCGACAATCCCGCCACGGCCGCCCGCTATTATGCGCGCGGCAGGGATGCGGGATCGACCGAGGCGACGGCGCTGCTGGGTGACGTTTGTGCCCGCCTTGCCACGATGACCGGGACACTGGAAAAATCCGCCTTTTCGGATCACTGCGCAAACTGACATGTTGGAAAGTCTGGCAATGTATAAGACCCGCTCGCGTCTGACGTCACTGATCCGGATTTTGGCAATCGTCACGCTTTCCGTCGGCGCCGTTCACGCGCAGGAACGACGGCCGCTTGTTCTGGAAGGCACCTCGACCATCTATGAACGGGTTCTGACGCGGCCGGGGGCGGAATTGCATCTTCGGCCGGGGGCGGGGGCCACGCGCATCTATCCCGCATTTCAACCGCTTTATGTTTTCGCGCGCAGCGCAGGCTGGCTGGAGGTTGGCCCCTCGGCGTCCCACGCGCCCGAAGGCTGGGTATCCGAAGACAGCGCGGTGCAATGGAAACAGAACATCATAGCTGCCTTTACCAATGCAAGCGGTCGGCAACGCCAGTTGATGTTCCAGACCGAAGACGATCTTCGCGCCCTGATGCAGAATGAGGCCGTGGCAACCCTGCAAGAGCAACTGGTGCAGCAGGCGGATGACGGGCAGTTGCCGACCTCGTCGGGGGTTGTGGCGGTGGAACCGGCCGAATTCGTCAATATCCGCGATCAGCTTTACCTGATGCCGATCCTCGATTTCCGGATTGATGTGCATCCGCTCAACTATGAAGAAACCCTGTTGATGAAGGTGGCTTCCATCCCGTTGGAACAAGAGGCGGCAACCATTCCCGCCGCCGCCGCCCCGGCGGATGATTTTGACGCGGGCGTCGTTTTCGTGCTCGATACCACCCGGTCGATGCAGCCCTATATCGATCGCACCCAGATCGCGTTGCAGCGCATCGTCGAACAGTTACGCGGCACCGATGTCGGGCGGTTGATAAACTTTGGCGTCGTCGCGTTTCGCGACAACAACGACGCCGTGCCGGGGCTTGAATACCGCACCCGTGAACTGGTCCCCCTTGCACGTCGCGACGATCAGGCGCCGGTGCTCGATGCAATCTACGGGGCGCGGAATGTGGCGACCGCCAATTCCCCCGGCTTCAACGAAGACAGCCTGGCG
>JACIYW010000092.1 GCA_014359745.1 Paracoccaceae bacterium
CGGACCGTAGTCGAGCGGGGGGCCAAGAAAGCGGGCGGCCCACGCCGGGGCCGCCAGGGTCAGCGCGACGCTGGCCGCGCGGATCACTCTGCCGTCAGCAGGGGCGGTTTGTTGTCGGCCAGGCGGCGTTTGCCCGGTTCCGATACCCGGATGTCGATCGCGCCGTCTTTCATGCCAACCTGCACCCAGCCGCCCTTGGCAAGCTTGCCGAACAGCAATTCCTCGGCCAGCGGTTTCTTGATGTATTCCTGAATGACCCGCGCAAGGGGGCGTGCGCCCATCTTGTCGTCATAGCCCTTTTCGGCCAGCCAGGCGGCGGCGGCTGGCGTCAGTTCGATGGTCACGTTGCGGTCCATCAACTGTGCCTCAAGCTGGAGGACGAATTTTTCGACCACGCGCAGGATTACCTCTTTGGGCAGCGGCGCAAAGCTGATCACCGCATCCAGACGGTTGCGGAATTCGGGGGTGAAGGTGCGTTCGATGGCCGCAGTATCTTCGCCCTCGCGCCGGTCGCGCCCGAAACCGATGGCCGATTTGGCCATTTCGGATGCGCCCGCGTTCGAGGTCATGATCAGGATCACGTTGCGGAAATCCACGGTGCGGCCGTTGTGGTCGGTCAGCTTGCCGTGGTCCATGACCTGCAACAGGATGTTATAGACATCGGGATGCGCCTTTTCCATCTCGTCCAGCAGCAGCACGCAATGCGGGTGCTGATCGACGCCATCGGTCAGCATGCCGCCCTGATCGAAGCCGACATAGCCCGGAGGCGCGCCGATCAGCCGCGAAACCGCGTGTTTTTCCATGTATTCCGACATATCGAACCGCAGCAGTTCCACGCCCAGCGTATCGGCAAGCTGTTTGGCGACCTCTGTCTTGCCGACGCCGGTGGGGCCGGCGAACAGATAGTTGCCGATCGGCTTTTCGGGTTCGCGCAGCCCGGCGCGGGCCAGTTTGATGGCGGATGCAAGCGCCTCGATCGCCTTGTCCTGACCGAAGACGACGCGCTTGAGCGATTTTTCCAGATCGCGCAGTACCTCGGCATCGTCTTTCGAGACGCTTTTGGCCGGAATGCGGGCGATTTTCGCCACCACCGCCTCGATCTCCTTGGCGCCGATGGTCTTGCGGCGCTTGCTTTCGCTCAGCAGATGCTGCGCCGCGCCCGCCTCGTCGATCACGTCGATGGCCTTGTCGGGCAGCTTGCGGTCGTGGATATAGCGGGCGGCCAGTTCGACAGCCAGCTTGATCGCCTCGTTGGTGTAGCGGATGTCGTGATGTTCCTCGAAATAGGGTTTCAGCCCCATCAGGATTTTCACCGCATCCTCGACCGAGGGTTCGTTGACGTCGATCTTCTGAAAGCGCCGCGCCAGCGCGCGGTCTTTTTCGAAGTGCTGGCGGAATTCCTTGTAGGTGGTCGATCCCATGCAGCGCAGCTTGCCGCCCTGAAGTGCCGGTTTGAGCAGGTTCGAGGCATCCATCGCCCCGCCAGAGGTGGCGCCCGCGCCGATCACGGTGTGAATCTCGTCAATGAACAGGATCGCGTCAGGGTGATCCTCCAACTCCTTGACCACGGCTTTCAGCCGTTCCTCGAAATCGCCGCGATAGCGGGTGCCGGCCAGCAACGCGCCCATGTCGAGCGAATAGATCGTGGCGCCTGCCAGGATATCGGGCGTTTCGCCCTTGACGATCTTGTAGGCCAGACCTTCGGCGATGGCGGTCTTGCCGACGCCGGGGTCGCCCACCAGCAGCGGGTTGTTCTTGCGGCGGCGGCACAGCACCTGAATGCAGCGCTCCACCTCGTGGGCGCGGCCGATCAGGGGATCGACATCGCCCTTTTCGGATTTCGCGTTCAGGTCAACGCAGTATTTCGCCAGGGCCGAATCTTTTTGGGTGGTGTCCGAAGCACTCGTTTCCGCCTCCTGTTCCTCGGCGCCGGTGATGGGGCGGGTTTCACCAAAGCCGGGGTCTTTGGCGACACCGTGCGCGATGAAATTCACCGCATCATAGCGGGTCATATCCTGTTCCTGAAGGAAATAGGCCGCGTTCGATTCGCGTTCGGCAAAGATCGCCACCAGCACATTGGCCCCCGTCACCTCATTGCGGCCCGAGGATTGCACATGGATCGCCGCGCGCTGGATGACGCGCTGAAAGGCGGCGGTCGGCACGGCTTCGGACCCGTCGACATCGGTGACAAGGGTCGAAAGATCATCGTCGATGAACTCTTCCAGCGTCTGTTTCAACGCGTCAAGATCGACACTGCACGCCCGCATCACGCGCGCTGCATCGGGTTCATCAAGCAGCGCCAGCAGCAGATGTTCAAGCGTTGCAAGTTCGTGGCGCCGGGTGTTGGCAAGAGCCAGCGCGCCGTGGATCGCCTGCTCCAGAGTGTTTGAAAATGAAGGCACTGTTCCCGTGCTCCTGTCCTGTGGGTCCGGCAGGGCGATGCCCTGTACGAACCGTGGGCCTGTATCTGTTAAAGTTCGGTGTTATTTGCAAACCTTCAAGGGAAATCTTGAAGTATTTGTGTTTCGTGACCGAACTGTCGCCAATCGTGATGCTTGTTTCGGCGGTTTCCCCGTGTTCCCCTGTGTTCCCCTGTGTTTCCCTTGTGCGAAGGGTGCGTGGGCCGGGTCAGAATCGATCCTTGCGTTTGCGGATTTCGGCGAAAACCTCGGCGTCGGATGCGGTTTCCATGCCAAGACGGGCGCGGATGGCGGGATCGGCGGCGCGCAGGAACGGGTTGGTGGCCAGTTCTTCGGCCAGGCGGGTGGGCACCGTGGGCCTGCCCTGTTCGGTGGCCGCGAAAACCGCCGCGGCGCGGGTGGCAAGGGCGGCGTTGTCAGGATCGATGGTCAGGGCAAAGCGCGCGTTGGCGGCGCTGTATTCATGGCCCGAACAGACCAGCGTTCCGGGCGGCAGCGCGGCCAGTTTCGACAGGCTGGCCCACATCATCGGCATCGTCCCCTCGAACACGCGCCCGCATCCCAGCGCCATCAGGCTATCGGCGGTGAAAACCACGCCGGTTTCGGGAAAGTAAAAGGCGATATGGCCGATGGTATGGCCCGAAACGTCGATCACTGTCCCTTCCTCGGACCCGATGTCGATCGCCTCGCCTTCGGCCAGGGCGCGATCAAGGGGCGGCAGGCGGTGGGCATCGGCGCGCGCGCCCTGAACCCTGGCCCCGGTGGCGGCGCGCAGCGCCTCGACCCCTTCGACATGATCGGTGTGGTGATGGGTCAGCAGGATATCGCGCAGCTTCCAGTCGCGCGCGGCAAGGGCGGCGGCGATGGGCGCTGCCTCGGGCACATCGATGACGGCTGTCGTTCCGGTTGCCGGATCATGGGCAAGGTAGGCATAGTTATCTGACCGGCAGGGGATAGTGACTATTTCGATGGGCATGGCGTTTCTCTGTCGCTTATCTATGTATGGGTTGAGTGTTCATCAACCGCGGAGCGGGCGCAATGCATCTTGATGTTCTTGAGTTGCGGAATTTCTATTATCGCACCGGGATCGGTCGGGCGGCGCAACGGGCGGTGCGTGATCAGGTGGTGGCGTTCTGGCCGCCGGTCAAGGGGCAGACGGTGGTTGGCTTCGGCTTTGCCGTACCTTTGTTGCGCCCCTATCTGGCCAGCGCGCGGCGGGTGATATGCCTGATGCCCGGCCAGCAGGGGGTGATGGCCTGGCCGGTGGGTCAGCCGAATGTGTCGGTGCTCTGCGCCGAGGCGCAATGGCCGGTTGCCACCGGGTCGGTGGACAGGCTGGTGATCGTGCACGGGCTGGAAACATCGGAACATCCGGCGGCAATGCTGGAAGAAAGCCAGCGGGTTCTGGCGCCGGGCGGCAAGGCGCTGTTCATCGTGCCGAATCGTTCGGGGCTTTGGGCGCGGCGCGATGGCACCCCATTCGGATTTGGGCGGCCGTTTTCGCTGGGCCAGATCGAAAGCCAGTTGCGCGACCATGGGTTCACCCCCGAACGCCATGTGGCCGCGCTGTTCGCGCCGCCATCCAACCGGCGGTTCTGGTTGCGCACCGCGCCGATGTGGGAACGGGTTGGCAGGCGGCTTTCCACCCGCTTCGCGGGCGGGGTGCTGATGGTCGAGGCCGGCAAAGAGGTTCCCGCCCGCCCGCGCCCCGGTCTTGGCGCCGCGGTGCGCCGTCCGTTGCGGGTGCTTGACGGCATCCCCATGCCCGATCCCAAGCCCACCTGACCGGGCTGCACCCCCCGGCCGCCCCCCGGCCTTTGACCCTGACGGGCCCTTTTCGTACCCGCGGCATGTTACATTCGGTCGCAGGGCCGGGCCCGTGCCGTTTGTCGGCTTGAAAACAGTCCTGCGGCCCGGTGTTTGGGTGTGCCTTGGCTGTTGCAGCACGGGAAAGCCTCTGTTACACCCTGCGCGATTTCGGGTGCCTGCGATCGCAGACGCCATGGTAACAGTGTATCCCGATTCCATCGGGGAAATCGAAAGGGCAAACGTGGCTGAATCGGCTTCGATTTCAACGGGCATTGCCGCGCGTTATGCGACGGCGGCGTTTGAATTGGCGCGTGAGGCGGGAAGCCTTGACGTGCTTGAAAATGATACGAATACATTGTCGGCCGCGCTGCACGACAGTGCCGACCTGGCAGCGCTGATTTCGTCGCCGCTTTACAGCCGGGAACAGCAAGGCGCCGCGATCGAGGCGGTGGCCAGCGCGGCGGGCATTTCGACGATGCTGACCAACACCCTGTCACTCATGGCGCGCAACCGGCGGCTGTTCGTGTTGCCGCACCTGCTGGCCGAATTGCGCGCGCGCATCGCCGTGGAAAAAGGCGAGGTGACGGCTGACGTGCGCTCTGCCGTGGCGCTGACCAAGGCGCAGTCCGATAAGCTGGCAAAGGCGCTTGCGGCATCGGTCGGCAAGGAAATCAAACTGAATGCGACTGTCGATGAAAACCTCATCGGTGGTCTTGTTGTCAAAGTGGGCTCGAAGATGATCGACACCTCGATCCGATCGAAACTGAATGCCCTTCAGAATGTCATGAAAGAGGTCGGATAATGGGACTCCAGGCTGCCGAAATTTCTGCGATCCTCAAGGAGCAGATCAAGAACTTTGGACAGGAAGCCGAAGTTGCCGAAGTGGGGCAGGTGCTGTCGGTCGGTGACGGGATTGCCCGTGTCTACGGCCTGGACAATGTGCAGGCCGGCGAAATGGTCGAATTCCCCGGCGGTATCCGGGGTATGGCGCTGAACCTTGAATCCGACAACGTCGGGATCGTGATCTTTGGTGATGACCGTTCGATCAAGGAAGGCGACACCGTCAAGCGCACCAAGTCCATCGTGGACGTGCCGGTGGGTGACGCGCTGCTGGGCCGGGTTGTCGATGGCCTTGGCAACCCGATCGACGGCAAGGGTGCGATCAAGACCACCGAACGCCGCGTGGCCGATGTGAAGGCGCCGGGCATCATCCCGCGTAAATCGGTGCATGAACCGATGGCCACCGGCCTGAAATCGGTGGATGCGATGATCCCGATCGGGCGTGGTCAGCGCGAACTTATCATCGGCGACCGCCAGACCGGCAAGACTGCCGTGGCGCTCGATACGATCCTCAACCAGAAATCCTATAACGAGGCCGCGGGCGACGACGAAAGCAAGAAGCTTTATTGCGTCTATGTCGCTATCGGCCAGAAGCGTTCCACCGTGGCGCAGCTTGTGCGCAAGCTGGAAGAAACCGGGGCGATCAAATACACGATCATCGTGGCCGCCACCGCATCCGACCCGGCGCCGATGCAGTTCCTTGCGCCCTATTCGGCAACGGCGATCGCTGAATATTTCCGCGACAATGGCCGTCACGCGCTGATCATCTATGATGACCTGTCCAAACAGGCCGTGGCTTACCGGCAGATGTCGCTGCTGCTGCGCCGTCCGCCGGGGCGTGAAGCCTATCCGGGCGACGTGTTCTACCTCCACTCCCGCCTGCTGGAACGTTCGGCCAAGCTCAACGATGCTTTGGGCGCCGGGTCGCTGACCGCGCTGCCGATCATCGAGACGCAGGCGGGCGACGTTTCCGCCTATATCCCGACCAACGTGATCTCGATCACCGATGGCCAGATCTTTCTGGAAACGGAACTTTTCTACCAGGGTATCCGCCCGGCCGTGAACACCGGTCTGTCGGTGTCGCGGGTGGGGTCAAGCGCGCAGACCGATGCGATGAAATCGGTGGCGGGCCCCGTCAAGCTGGAACTGGCGCAATACCGCGAAATGGCGGCCTTTGCGCAGTTCGGGTCTGATCTTGATGCCTCGACCCAACGGCTGTTGAACCGGGGCGCGCGGCTGACCGAATTGATGAAGCAGGGCCAGTATTCGCCCCTGACCAACGCCGAGATTGTCTGCGTGATCTTTGCCGGCACCCAAGGCTATCTGGACAAGATCCCGGTGAACCGGGTCGGCGCGTTCGAGGCGGGTCTGCTCAAGCATCTGCGCAGCAATCACCGCGACCTGCTGGATGACATCACCCAGAATGACCGCAAGGTGAAGGGCGATCTGGAAAAGAGCATCCGCGCCGCGCTGGACGCATTCGCCAAAGACTTCGCCTGAGGGCGGGAAGGACGGAGACATGCCGAGCCTCAAGGACCTCAAGAACCGGATCCAGAGCGTCAAGAACACGCGAAAGATCACGAAAGCCATGCAGATGGTCGCGGCGGCGAAACTGCGCCGCGCCCAGGACTCTGCCGAAGCGGCGCGCCCCTATGCCGAACGGATGAATGCCGTTGTCGGCGGGCTGGCCGCGTCTTTTGGCGGATCGGACAATGCACCGCGCCTTCTGGCGGGAACCGGGCAGGACAAGGTGCACCTGCTAGTGGTGATGACATCGGAACGCGGGCTTTGCGGCGGGTTCAACTCGTCCATCGCCCGTCTGGCGCGACAGCACGCCCAAAAGCTGCTGGCGCAGGGCAAGACCGTAAAGATCATCACCGTCGGCAAGAAAGGCCGCGAACAGCTTAAACGCGATCTGTCATCGCATTTCATCGCCCATGTCGATCTGGGCGATGTTAAGCGCATCGGGTATGTCGATGCCCAGAAAATCGCCCGCGATGTTCTGGCGCGCTTTGATGCCGGTGAATTCGACGTGGCAACGCTGTTTTTCAACCGCTTCCAGTCGGTCATCGCCCAGATCCCGACCGCGCAGCAGATCATTCCCGCGCATTTCGAGGCGGGGGAACCCTCGACCACGCTTTACGACTATGAACCGTCGGAAGAGGCGGTGCTGGCCGATCTTCTGCCGCGCGGCGTGACCACCCAGATCTTTACCGCGCTTCTGGAAAATGGTGCGTCGGAACAGGGTGCGCGGATGTCCGCGATGGACAATGCCACGCGCAACGCCGGCGACATGATCGACAAACTGACGATCGTCTACAACCGCTCGCGGCAGGCATCGATCACCAAAGAGCTTATCGAAATCATTTCGGGCGCCGAGGCGCTTTGACGGAACCGGAGAGATATAATGGCAAAAGCTAAAGCGAAACCAACCGGCAAGGTGAAGCAGATCATCGGCGCCGTGGTTGACGTGCAGTTCGAGGGCGATCTGCCCCCCATCCTGAACGCGCTGGAAACCGAAAACAACGGCAAGCGTCTGGTGCTGGAAGTGGCGCAGCACCTGGGCGAAAACACCGTGCGCACCGTGGCGATGGACGCGACCGAAGGCCTGGTGCGCGGCGCCCCCGTGACCGACACGGGCCAACCGATCATGGTGCCGGTGGGCGACGCCACGCTGGGCCGCATCCTGAACGTGATCGGCGAACCGGTTGACGAAAAAGGCCCGGTCAACGCCAAGGAATACCGCGCCATTCACCAACCGGCCCCGGATTTCGCCTCGCAATCGACGGAATCGGAAATCCTGGTGACCGGGATCAAGGTGGTTGACCTGCTCGCCCCCTATTCCAAGGGCGGCAAGATCGGCCTTTTCGGCGGTGCGGGCGTCGGCAAGACGGTTCTGATCATGGAACTGATCAACAACATCGCCAAGGTGCACTCTGGCTACTCGGTGTTCGCAGGCGTGGGGGAACGGACCCGCGAGGGCAACGACCTGTACCATGAGATGATGGAATCAGGCGTTATCAACATCGACAACCTGTCGGAATCCAAAGTGGCGCTGGTCTACGGCCAGATGAACGAGCCGCCTGGCGCACGCCAGCGTGTGGCGCTGTCGGGGCTGACGCTGGCCGAACAGTTCCGCGACCAGTCGGGCACCGACGTTCTGTTCTTCGTCGACAACATCTTCCGCTTTACCCAGGCGGGTTCCGAGGTGTCGGCGCTTCTGGGCCGCATCCCGTCGGCCGTGGGCTATCAGCCGACGCTGGCCACCGACATGGGCGCGCTGCAGGAACGCATCACCTCGACCAAGGCGGGGTCGATCACCTCGGTGCAGGCGATCTATGTGCCCGCCGACGACCTGACCGACCCGGCGCCTGCCACCTCGTTTGCGCACCTCGATGCGACCACCGTGCTGAGCCGTGCGATTTCCGAACTTGGCATCTATCCGGCCGTGGACCCGCTCGATTCCAACAGCCGCATCCTTGATCCGACGATCGTGGGCGACGAACACTATCAGGTGGCGCGTGACGTGCAGGGGATCTTGCAACGCTACAAGTCGCTTCAGGACATCATCGCCATCCTTGGCATGGATGAACTTTCGGAAGAGGACAAGCTGACGGTGTCGCGCGCCCGCAAGATCCAGCGCTTCCTGTCGCAACCCTTTGACGTGGCAAAGGTGTTCACCGGGTCCGACGGTATTCAGGTGCCGCTGGAAGAAACCATCCGGTCGTTCAAGGCGGTGGTTGCCGGTGAATACGATCACCTGCCCGAAGCCGCGTTCTACATGGTCGGCGGCATCGATGACGTGATTGCCAAGGCTGAACGTCTGGCCGCAGAAGCGGCTTAAGGGGGCATCATGGCCGAAACCATGCAATTCGATCTTGTGTCACCCGAACGCAGGCTTGCCTCGTTCAAGGTGGCCGAGGTGCAGCTTCCGGGGGCCGAAGGGGATATGACGGTGATGCCCGACCACGCGCCGGTGATCACCACCCTGCGCCCCGGTGTCGTGCGCATGACCGGCCCCGAGGGCA
Organism: Paracoccaceae bacterium; assembly: GCA_014359745.1. Taxonomy (GTDB): domain Bacteria; phylum Pseudomonadota; class Alphaproteobacteria; order Rhodobacterales; family Rhodobacteraceae; genus JACIYW01. The sequence continues at coordinate 9,098 of JACIYW010000092.1, forward strand.
CGCAACGCTATGCGGTGACGGGCGGTTTCGCCGAAATCACCGGCACCAGCGTGTCGGTACTGGCCGAACGGGCGATGCTGGCCGAGCCGGGCAACCGTGAGGCGATCGAAAAACACCTGGAAGAGGCCCGCGAACAGGCCCGCACCGCCGCCGGTGAACACAAGGACATGGCCGAAGTGCTGGTGGCCGACCTCGCGCAACTTTTGCACGACATGGTTTGACACCCACGCGGGCGGCGATGCGGTCCGTATCCGCGTTCATCCGCTTTCACGGGGCATCCAAGGGGTGCCCCGTTTCTTTTTGGCGGTTCGGTGGGTCGGCGCCCGATTCGGCGATCCCAGGTCGCCAGATTGACTTTATCGTGACCCCGGCGTTACCGTCCTCTCGCGTGGTTCGGGGAAGGTGTTCGTGCAAGCCCTCTGATAAGGTTGTTTCTTTTCAGGTGAAGAGGGGTTTGCGCCACCACCCGAAGGCCCGCCAAAACAGGAGGAACCTCGATGTTACGTGCCTTGTCTCGTCCGGCCGTCAAACTGATGGACCGGTATTTGCCAGATCCCTTTGTCTTCGTGATTGTGCTGACCCTGGTCGCCGCCGGCGCTGCGATGGTGTTCGAGGGCAACAGCCCACAGGCGGTGATGCGCCAATGGGGCAACGGGTTCTGGGGGCTTTTGACCTTTTCGATGCAGATGCTTCTGGTGCTTGTCACCGGGTTCATCCTGGCCAGTTCACCGCCGGTCAAGGCGTTTCTGGAAAAGCTGGCGGGTCTGGCAAAGACCCCGGCTGCGGCCATTGTTCTGGTGACGGTCGTGTCACTGATTGCAAGCTGGATCAACTGGGGCTTCGGTCTGGTTGTGGGCGCGCTGTTTGCCAAGGCGCTGGCGCGGCAGATCCGGGTGGATTATCGGTTGCTGATTGCCGCCGCCTATTCCGGTTTCGTCGTCTGGCATGGGGGGCTGGCCGGGTCCGTGCCGCTGGTGATCGCGACAGAGGGCCATTTCACCCAAGATCTTATCGGGGTGGTCGGTACGGGGCAGACGATATTTTCAAGCTTCAACCTGATCATCGTTGCCGTGCTCTTTGTGGTTGTGCCGTTGGTGAACCGTGCCATGCTGCCGTCTGAGGCTGACAGCATCTATGCGGACCCGGCGGCGTTGGAGGATGTGAAAGATACGCCCTCGACCGGGCCGATGCGCCCGGCGGAATACCTTGAAAACAGCCGCATCCTGATGTGGCTTGTGGGGATACCGGGGCTTTTGTACCTGGGGGATTATTTCCTGTTTCAGGGTGGGACGCTTAACCTCAATATCGTCAACTTCCTGTTCCTGTCGGTTGCGATCGTGCTGCACGGGACGGCGCGGCATCTGCTTGATGCGCTTCAGGAAGGCATCAAGGGGGGCGCCGGGATTGTCATACAGTTCCCGTTTTATGCCGGGATCATGGCGATCATGGCCCAATCGGGCCTGGCGCAAAGCATGTCGGAATGGTTCGTCAGTATTTCGACCGCCACGACGCTGCCGTTCTGGACGTTCATTTCGGCGGGGATCGTCAACATGTTCGTCCCGTCGGGTGGCGGGCAATGGGCGGTGCAGGCACCGGTCGTGCTGCCTGCGGCGCAGGCCCTGGGGGCCGATGTGGCCCGCGTTGCGATGTCGGTCGCCTGGGGCGATGCCTGGACCAACCTGCTGCAGCCTTTCTGGGCCTTGCCGATGCTGGCGATTGCCGGGCTCAAGGCCAAGGATATCATGGGCTTTTGTCTGATCCATCTGGTCATTACTGGTGTGATCATCTCTGCCTTGCTGACCTTCCTCTGACCGGGAAAGCGCAAGGAACCCGTGCGCATGGTGGCGCGCACGGGCCAGACATTGGCCTGCGCGGCTTGACAAGGGGGCGTAAATGGACGCCTTACCAAGGTAACGTTCTTTTCATTCTGTCCGGCTATCCCGCGCGAAGCCAAAGGAAATCTGGATGCGTCGGATCAACTCTTACCTTCTGGGGATCGACAGCGGTTCGGATCTGCTGTTCGCCGATCACGAGACCGACGGCAAGATGTGGGCGGGCAAGGGCGCGCGCGAGGTGCGCAAGACATTGCGTTTCTCCGCGCCCTACCGTGAGGCGCCGCATGTCATGGTCAGCGTCAGCCTGTGGGATACCGACCACCAGACCAATCAGCGGATCGATATCACCGCCGAAAACATCACCACAACCGGGTTTGACATGGTTTGCCGCACCTGGGGGGACACCCGCATCGCGCGCATCCGCGCCGACTGGACCGCCCTGGGAGAGGTGGATCGCCCCCAGGATGATTGGGTGCTTTACTGATCCGGGGCGCCGCCGGTCAGCCCTGCGCGTAAAGCCCTTCATAGATGGGGACAAGGGTGTCCACCTCGAACAGCGAGGAAACGCTGGTCCCGCTCCAGGTGTTGAGGATTGCCTGCGCGAAAATCGGGGCGGTCGGCACGATGCGGATATTGGGCGCGGCCTTGACCGCGGCGGTCGGTTCGATGGAATCGGTGATCACCAGGCTTTTCATCACCGATTTGGTGATCCGTTCCACGGCCGGGCCAGACAGCACGCCGTGGGTGATGTAGGAATGCACCTCGGTCGCGCCGGCCTGCATCAGAACCTCGGCAGCCTTGCACAGCGTGCCGGCGGTGTCGCAGATGTCATCGACAATGATGCAGGTCTGGCCGGTGACCTCGCCGATCACCGTCATTTCGGCAATCTCGCCCGGCTTTTCGCGGCGCTTGTCAACGATGGCCAGCGCGCAACCCACCCGCTTGGCCAGTTCGCGGGCCCGCGTCACCCCGCCCACATCGGGCGACACGATCGTGACATTATCCAGCCGCCCGCGAAAATGATGCGCCACATCCAGCGCAAAGACCGGCGCGGCGTACAGGTTATCCACCGGAATATCGAAAAACCCCTGAATCTGGGTGGCGTGCAGATCCAGCGTCAGCACCCGTTCGATCCCGGCCTCGACAATCAGGTTGGCGACCAGTTTCGCGGAAATCGGCGTGCGGGC
>JACIYW010000093.1 GCA_014359745.1 Paracoccaceae bacterium
TCGTTGCCGCCCACCAGCCCGGCGATATCCTGACCAAAGCGCAACAGAACGCCGGCATTGGGATTCAGCCCGGTGCGGCGCGTGTCGAGCGAATAGGTGTATCCGATCGCATTGGTGGTTTTCGCGCCCTTGTCCTGCTGGATCAGGAACGAGGCATTGGGGTTGACGTTGGAAACCTTTTCATCCGCGACGGTATAGCGCAGTTCCAGCCGCCCGTTCTCGCTCATCGGGAAGCCGATCGAGGGCGAGAATGAAATGATCTGCGTGTCATAAGTGGTGTTCAGATTGTTGCCGCTGTCGGTCAGCGCAAAGACCCCGCGCACCCCGACCGACAGGTCACGGCCCAGAAACGCCGGTTCACGAAAGGTAAACGACGAATTCGCGGTCGAAGAACTGGTGTCTACCGCCAGGTTGAAGAACTGGCCGCGCCCCAGAAAGTTGCTTTCGGAAAAGCTGACGGCAACGCCCGGCCCGGTCGACACGCTGAAACTCAGCCCGAAGGTCAGCGAACCGGTCGGCTGTTCAACGACATTCACATCGACGACCACCTGATCATCGCTGCTGCCAGCAACCGCGTTCACCGACGACTCCGCGAAAAAGCCAAGCGCCTTGATCCGCTGTGCGGCGGCGCGGATTTCACGCGGGTTGAACGGGTCGCCCTCGACGGTTCGGAACTGGCGCCGGATCACCCGGTCATAGGTTTCGGCATTGCCTTCGATATCGATGCGTTCCACGAAAATACGCGGGGCGCGTTCCACCGCGAATTCCAGATCGAGCGTCAGGTCGCGGTCATTGCGGGTGATGCGCGGTTCCACCCGGATGAAATTCAGGCCCTTTTCCAGGGCAAGGTTTTCCATCCGCTCGACCGTGTTTTCCACCAGGGTCGGCGAATAGACGACACCGGGGCGCAACCGGATCACATCCTGAAATTCGGCCGGATCGATTTCGGGCAAGGTGCTGGTGGTGGTGATCTTCCCGAACTTGAACATCTGGCCTTCCCGAACGGTGAAGGTCAGGAAAAACGCGTTGCGGTCGCGTGTCAGTTCGGCGGTGGTCGACAAAACCTCGAAATCGATGAAGCCGCGCGCGGAATAGAAATCCTTGAGCAACTGCTTGTCGAATTCCACCCGGTCGGCGATGAAGGTGTCTGCCTGCACGATGCGGCGCAAGAACCCCGCCTCCTTGGTGGCCAGGGCCCGGCGCAAGCGGCGGTCGGAATAGGTTTTGTTGCCGACAAAGCTGATACGCTCCACCTCGGCGACGTTGCCCTCGGCGATCTCGAACACCAGATCGACCCGGTTTTCCGAACGCCGGATCAGGCGCGGGGTCACCGATGCCGCGATCCGCCCGGACTGGAAATAGGCGTCGGTGATGGTCGCCACGTCGGCTTCGGCCTGCGCCGGGGAATAGACCCGCCGTTCCTTCGATCCGATCATCGCGGTCAGCACCTCGTCATTCAGGCGGTTGTTGCCTTCCAGGCTGATCCGGTTGATCGTCGGGAATTCGGTGACATTGATCACCAGTTCGCTGCCGCGTGGTTGCAGCGCCACCGTTTCAAACAGGCCCGACGCCAGAATCCGTTGATAGGCATCGTTCAATTCGGCCGCGCTGACCGGCGTGCCGCGGGCAATGCCCGCATAAGACAGGATCGTGCCCGGTTCGATGCGCTGGTTGCCCACGACCGATATGGAATTGAACTGATAGTCCTGCGCCCGCGCGACCGGCGCCAGGGCCAGCAGACCGGCCAGGGATATCACAAGCACAAGGGCCAGAGTCCGCGCAGAATATACCGCCGCTCTTGTCGGCCGATTGCCGTGATATCGTCGCATCGCACCGTCCCGATCCAGTTTGCTTTGGCGCCCTGCCTAGCCGGAAAGGGGGGGCTTGTCAAAAGCCGTTGGCGGCTTTTGGTCGCTGGCATTCCGGGCCCGCCACAAGACGGCCCCGACCCGCTGATTTCAGAAGGATTGCATTATGGCTGACCCCAGAAACGCCCCCGCCAGCAACCCCACAAGGATCGTTCCGACAAAGAAGAGCCGATCCCAGTTCAGATCGAGCAGAAGCGAAAATCCGCGCACGCCGTCGTGTATGTGGTCCATGTCATCGTCCCTTCCAATCCACGGGGCCTGACTATCAACCCATTGTGGCGGGATTTTGGCATGGTTCTGTCGCGAATGCCCCGATAAGACGCGCGTCAGGCGCGCCGATCATGGGCAGAACAGATCGTTGCCCAGCGCAAAGGCCATCAACGACAGCAGGATCGTTAGCCCGCCCGCCATCAAGACCCGCAAGGCCAGGTCACTTGGCGGCTTGCCGACAACCGCCTCATAGGCATGGAATACCAGATGCCCGCCATCCAGAACCGGCACCGGAAACAGGTTCAACAGACCCACCGCCGTTGACAGAATCGCGATGAACCAGATGAAATCCGCCGTTCCCTGACTGGCCATCGCGCCAGAGGTTTCGGCAATGCCGATCGGCCCGGTCAGATTGCACGAACTGATCGCGCCGGTCACCATGTGATACAGCCCCGAAAGCGAGGTGGTGGCGATATACCATGTCTGTTGCGCGCCGCGCTGTATCGCCTCGAACGGGCCGGGGGTGCGGGTTTGCGGATCAAAGGCCATGCCGCCGCTCAGCCCGATCAGCCAGCGGGTTTCAAAACCGCCCGCCGCAAGCGGAATATCCTTGCGCCGCGGCGTCAGGGTCACCTGCAAGCGCGCGCCGTCGCGCCAGACGTCAAGCACCTGCGGCTTACCCTCTGATGCGCCGATCACGTCGCGCAGTTCCGAAAACGCGGTGATCGGGGTGCCGTTGATCGCCAGGATCACATCGCCCACCTTCAGACCGGCATCGATCGCCGCCGATTGCGGCTGCACACCGCTGACCCGTGGCGGAAACGGATAGGGGCCGGTCACTTCGGTTACGGCGCCATCCCGATCCACCAGATAGCGCACTTCGGGCGCCGGGGGCAGGGTTTCGATCGCACCGGCAAAATCCGCGTTATCGGCGACGGGCACCCCGCCGACCTCAAGGATGCGGTCGCCTTCGCGCAGCTCATGGCTGGTCGCGGGCAGCGGATGCACCTTGCCGACCACCGGCAGGTCGGTCGCCACCCCCTGCACCAGAAAGAAGGTGCTGAAGATCAGGATCGAGAAGATGAAATTGAACACCGGCCCCGCCGCCACCGTGGCCGCGCGCGCCCAAAGCGGCGCGCCATGCATGGTGTGGCGCCGGTCGGCATCCGACATATGCGACATCGCGGCCCCGTCCTTGCCGCTGGCCGCATCCGCATCGCCCATGAATTTCACATAGCCCCCGAAGGGTAGCAGCGCCAGTTGCCAGCGCGTGCCGCGCAGATCCTGCCGACTGTACAGAACCGGGCCAAAGCCGATCGAAAACACCTCGGCATGGATGCCCGACCAGCGGCCGACGATGTAATGGCCGTATTCGTGTACCGTCACGATAACCAGAAGCGCCGCGACAAATGCGGCCAGCGTGAAAAAAAGTCCACCGAAAGATGGAACCAGCCCAAGAATATCCACGTTACTATATCCCTACTTTTTGCGCGACATATCTGCGATCGCATCCGCCGCGCGTACTCTTGCCAAATGGTCCATTGCCAGGACGGTATCAAGGCTTGATGGGGCAATAGTTAGGCCGGGATCGGACGAAAGCCTGTCGAGGGTCTGCTCGACCACCCCGGCCATTGCCGCGAACCCGATTGTGCCCGCGATGAAATGATCCAGCGCCACCTCTTTCGCCGCGTTGAACGCCGCCCCGGCAAGCCCGCCCGTCTCCATCACCTCGCGCGCCAGGCGCAGCGCGGGAAAACGTGCCGGATCAGGGGCCTCGAAGGTCAGGCTGCCCAGCGCCGCCAGATCGAGGCGCGCCACCGGCAAAGCGCCCCGCGCGGGCCAGTTCAGCGCGTAACCGATGGCATGACGCATGTCGGGCGGGCCAAGATGCGCCATCAGCCCGCCATCCGAAAACCCCACCAGCGCGTGCACGATGGATTGCGGATGCACCAGCACCTCGATCCGGCCGGGGGCGATGCCAAAGAATTCCCGCGTCTCGATCAGTTCCAGCGCCTTGTTGAACATCGACGCCGAATCAACCGAAATCCGCTGCCCCATGGCCCAGTTGGGGTGCGCGACCGCCTCTGCCAGCGTGGCGCGCGCCAGCCTCTCGGCCGGCCAGTCGCGAAACGGCCCGCCCGACGCGGTGATGATCACCCGCTCGACCGCCGCGATATCCTCGCCCACCAGCGCCTGAAACACCGCCGAATGCTCGGAATCGACCGGCAGGATGGTGGCGCCGTGGCGCGCGGCCTCGGCCATCAGCACCGGCCCGGCCGCAACAAGGCTTTCCTTGTTGGCCAGCGCCAGCGTGGTGCCCTGCGCCAGCGCCGCAAACCCCGGTGCCAGCCCTGCCGCGCCCACGATGGCCGACATGATCCAGTCGGCCGGGCGGCCCGCCGCCTCGACCAGCGCCTCAGGCCCCGCCGCCGCATCAACCCCGCTGCCCGCAAGCGCAGCCTTCAGCGCGCTGAAACACGCGGGGTAGGCCGTCACCGCCACCTCGGCGCGGTGGCTGCGCGCCAATTCCGCCAGCCGCGCCACATTGCGCCCCCCCGTCAGCGCGACAACCCGGTAATCCGCGCGGCGCCCGATCAGATCCAGCGTGTTCTCGCCAATCGATCCCGTCGCCCCAAAAACCGAGATGCGCCGCATCACCAGCCCCCGGCCACAGGGGCAATCACCCCCAGCCGCCCCAGCAGAAACACCATCAAGGCCGCCGTCATCATCGCATCGAACCTGTCCAGAAACCCGCCGTGACCGGGCAGAAGGTTTGACGAATCCTTTACCCCCGCCCGCCGCTTCAGCGCGCTTTCCACGATGTCGCCCGCCTGCCCCGCCATGGAAACCAGAACCGAAACGGCAGCCAGTGCCCCAACGCCCAGCGGCCCGGCGAAAACCGCCCCGACCACCACCGCCCCAAGCCAACCAGCCGCGGTGCCCGACCAGGTTTTCTTGGGGCTGACCCGTGGCCACAGCTTCGGCCCGCCAAGGGTCTTGCCCGCGAAATACCCAGCGATATCGGAGGCCACCACCACCAGAACCAGCCACAAGACCCAGATCATCCCGAAATCCGCCCGCAGTTCCACCAGCGCCGACCCGGCCAGAACCAGCGCGGCGCCATAGACCGCGAACCACAGCCGCGCGCCCCGCGGCAAGACCAGCGCCAGCACCACCGGCACCAGCGCCCCGGCCACAACGATCCACGGCCCCTGCCCCGCCGTCAACGCAACCCCGTTGCCCGCCAGAACCGCCAGCGCCACCACCGCGCCCCGCGCCGCACCCGGCACCAGCATCCGCAGCATCTCCCACAGCATCAGGGTCACGGCCAGGGCGACAAAGCCCACAAACCACGCCCCCCCGGCCCAGACCAACCCGCCCCCGACCAAAGCCAGCACCAGGGCCGAGGCAACGCGCGGCCCCAGATCGGCAAATCGGCCTGCGGGCACGTTCATGCGGTCAACGCACCGAACCGGCGGTCACGCAGCGCGAATCGATCCAGTATTTCCGACAGTTTCGCAGGGGTAAAATCGGGCCACAGCGTGGGAATGAATTCATATTCGGCATAGGCCGACTGCCAGAGCAGGTAATTCGATATCCGCGTCTCACCCGATGTGCGGATCACCAGATCCGGGTCGGGCAGCCCGACGGTATCAAGATACCCCTCCAGCGCCGCCTCATCCACCGCATCGGGCGCGATCCGGCCCGCCGCCGCATCGGCGGCCAGGGCCCGCGCCGCGCGCACCAGTTCGTTGCGCCCGCCATAGTTGATGGCAACCGTCAGGGTCAGGCGGGTGTTCGCGGCGGTGCGTTTCTCGATCCCGTCCATCAGGCCGCGCAACCGGCCATCCAGCGGGCGCCGGTCGCCGATGAACCGCAGCCGCACCCCCTCGGCCGACAGCCGGTCGGCCTCGCGTTCGATATAGCGGCTGAAAAGCGCCATGAGGCCCAGAACCTCCTGGGTGGAGCGTTTCCAGTTCTCGGTCGAGAACGCATAGAGCGTCAGGTATTTCACCCCCAGATCGGGGCAGGCGCGCACGATCTGCTTGACCCGCTCTGCCCCGCGCCGGTGCCCCACCAGACGCGGCCAGCCGCGCTGGGTTGCCCAGCGGCCGTTACCGTCCATGATGATCGCAACATGGGACGGGCGCGTGGTGCTGGTATCCTTGGCGGCCAATCCCTGTCCCTTTTCAACTGCCCGGTCACCCGGATCGGTAGTTCAGATACGTGGTTCAAATTCGGTGATTCGGATCGGTAGTTCAGACCTGCATGATCTCGGCTTGCTTGGTATCCAGAAGGCTGTCCACGGCGGCAATGGTCTTGTCGGTCAGTTCCTGTATCTCATCCGACCAGATTTTCTGGTCGTCCTCGCTCATGCCCGCCGCCTTGGCCTTTTTCACCTGGTCCATCCCGTCGCGGCGCACGTTGCGCACCGCCACACGGGCATGTTCGGCATATTGCGCGGCGACCTTGGTCAGATCGCGGCGCCGTTCCTCGTTCAGTTCTGGGATCGGCAGCATGATGATGGTGCCGTTCAACTGCGGATTGATCCCCAGACCCGAATCGCGGATCGCCTTTTCCACCTTGCCGACCAGCGCCTTGTCCCAGACGTTGATCGTCACCATGCGCGGTTCGGGCACGTTGACGGTGCCGACCTGGTTGATCGGCGTCATCGCGCCATACGCATCCACCATCACCGGTTCCAGCATCGAGGCCGAGGCGCGCCCGGTCCTGAGCGAGGCGAATTCGGTCCGAAGCGCGGCCAGCGCGCCATCCATGCGTCGTTGCAGATCGTCAAGATCGATATCCAGCGCTTCATCGGACATGACTGTCTCTTTCATTGCAATCCCCGGTCACGCGATACCCGAACGTAACCGTTCCTTCAAACATCCTATATGACAAACCGCCCCGAAAAGGAAAGCCGTCCGAACCTGATCCGGTCAACCATTCACCAGCGTGTATGTGCCTTCCCCGCGCAGAATGCCCCTGAACCCGCCCGGTTCATCCAGTGAAAATACGATGATCGGCAGGCTGTTGTCACGCGCCAGGGCAATCGCCGATGCGTCCATCACCTTGAGGTTCTTTTGCAACACCTCGTCATAAGTTACCCGGTCATAGCGCTTGGCGCCGGGGTTCTTCACCGGATCGCTGTCATAGATCCCGTCAACCTTGGTCCCCTTGAAGATCGCCTCGCAGGCCATTTCATTGGCGCGCAGGGTGGCGGCGGTGTCGGTGGTGAAATAGGGGTTGCCGGTGCCCGCGGCAAAGATGCACACGCGCTTTTTCTCCAGGTGGCGCACGGCGCGGCGGCGGATATAGGGTTCGGCCACCTCATCCATGCGGATCGCCGAAATCACCCGCGTGTGGATGTCCAGCTCTTCCATCGCCGATTGCATGGCCAGCGCGTTCATCACCGTCGCCAGCATTCCCATGTAATCGGCGGTGGTGCGTTCCATCCCCTGCGCCGAGCCTTGCAAGCCGCGAAAGATGTTGCCGCCGCCGATCACCATGCAGATCTCGACCCCCATGTCATGGACCGATTTCACCTCTTGGGCGATGCGCGCCACGGTCGGCGGATGCAGCCCATAGCCCAGATCCCCCATCAACGCCTCGCCCGAAATCTTCAGCATCACCCTGCGATAGCTGACCGGCGGGTTTGGGGCGGCCTCGTTCATGGCGGAAATCCTTCATTTTCGGGGCGTTGGGCGCTTTCGCACCCTGAGCGGGGCGAATGCCCCTGTTGTCGCGGCGCAAAATGTCGGAAAACCGGGCCGGGATCAACGGCGGATATGGCCGCCTAGGCAGATCGGGGGAAAAATGTCGGCCAATATCGACCGGATCGCCAATCTTGACCGGATCATCGCCAATACCGATCCCGCGCGGCCGGTTCTGATCGCCGGGCCGACGGCCAGCGGCAAATCGGCGCTGGCGCTGGCGATCGCGCAGGCGCAGGGCGGCGTCATCGTGAACGCCGACGCGCTTCAGGTCTTTGCCTGCTGGAACATCCTGACGGCGCGCCCCAGCGCCGCCGAAATGGCACGCGCGCCCCACCGCCTTTACGGCCATGTCGGGCAGGCGGCGCCCTATTCCGTCGGCCATTGGCTGCGCGATGTGGCGCCGCTTCTGACCGGCCCCGACCGCCCGATCATCGTCGGGGGCACCGGGCTTTATTTCACCGCGCTGACCACGGGCCTGGCCGAGATACCGCCAACACCACCCGATTTGCGGGCTGAAGCCGATCAACGCCTGCTCAAGGCGGGCCTTGCCGCGATGATCGCCGATCTTGATCCCGCCACCGCCGCCCGGATCGATCTGCAAAACCCCGCCCGCGTGCAACGCGCCTGGGAAGTGTGGCGCGCCACCGGGCGCGGCCTGGCCGACTGGCAGGCCGATACCGGCGCGCCGCTGCTGCCGCTGGCGCGGGCAACCGCGCTGGTGCTGTCGCCCGCGCGCGACTGGCTCGCGGCGCGAATCGACGCGCGGTTCGACGCGATGATGGCTGCGGGCGCGCTGGACGAGGTGCGCGCGGCCCTGCCCGGCTGGAACCCCGCGCACCCGTCCGCGCGCGCCATCGGCGCGGCCGATCTTGTGGCGCATCTGCGCGGCGACCTGGAACTGGGCCACGCCATCGCCCGCGCCAAGGCCGCCAGCCGCCAATATGCCAAACGCCAGCGCACCTGGGCGCGCAGCAAACTGGCCGACTGGACATGGATCGACGCACCCTGACCCGGCCCTGAACCGCAGGCGCGCGAAATTTTTGCTTTGGAAAACGCCCGCACCATCCTAGACTCGGGCAAAAGTGCACAAGGGACAGCACAGAAATGATCTCCATCCCCGATATCCCCGCCGGTTCAGCGGGGCAAAAGGTGCGGCTGGTCGCAATTCCACGGCTTGCCCAGGGCGGGCGCTGGCGGGTAGAGGCGATGCGCAGCCTGTCGGAACCGCTGCTCTTGTGGTTTACCCGCGGCCAGGGCCGCATCACCGTGGCGGGCAACACCCGCGGCTATGGCGCCCATAACGCGATCTTTCTGCCGCCCCAGACCATGCACGGCTTCGAGGTGTCGCAGCAGGTCTTCGGCACCGCGCTGTTTTTCGGGCGCGACACGATTGCCGACCTGCCGTCAACGCCCCTGCACCTGCGCATCCGCGATGTCACGCCCCAGAACGAGCTGACAAACCTTCTGGAAAACATCCGCGTCGAAACCGAAGGCACCCGCCCCGGCCATGACCGCGCCGCGCGCCATCATATCGGCCTGCTCAGTGTCTGGCTGGAACGCCAGGCGCTGACCAGCGCCGACGTCAATCGCCCCGACGCGGCGCGTCGGCTGGTGGCCCGGTTCACCACGCTTCTGGAACGCGATTTCCGGTCGGGCCTTGGCGTGTCGGATTACGCGCAGGCGCTGGGGGTGACACCCACCCACCTGACACGGGCCGCCCGTCAAAGCTGCGGGCGATCCGCCTCGCAACTGCTGCACGACCGCCTCCTGTTCGAGGCGCGGCGGCTTCTGGTGGAAACCCGGATGCCGGTCAAGGCTGTGTCCGAAAGCCTCGGCTTCACCTCCCCCGCCTATTTCACCCGCGCCTTCCAGCACGGCACCGGCAAGACGCCCACCGCATTCCGCCGCGCGGGTTAGCGTCTGTTGCGCCCATTCACCCCCACCCTGACCACCCAAGAAAACGCCATTGTGCTTCATCTTGGCAAAAATACTCATCCTGCTGTGTCACAAGCGCGCAGCGGGGCGGTTGGCGGGGCGCCGGATCATGGGAAACGGGCGCCCGGCCCTTGACAGACCGTGCACCTGCCTGGCCGGACAGGTCTTGCCGGTCTGGGAACATTCCAGATGGGTGACAAGGCTGTCGGTCGCGCTGGCCCCGGCTGTGATCAGCCCGCGCGGACCATGCCTTGGGTGGTCACATGGGCAAGGGCCGCGTCAACCACCTCCATCCCCGCGCCGGGGCGGTGCGCCCCTTCCGACAGCACCCGACGCCAGCCCCGCGCGCCGGGGCGGCCGGCAAAGAGGCCCAGCATATGCCGGGTAACCGAATGCAGCCGCCCGCCCGCGCCCAGATGCCGCGCGATATAGGGGCGCATCAGGTCGACCACCTCCTCGGCCTGCGGGGCAGGGCCCGTGTCGCCGAAGATCCGCGCATCGGCCCCCAGCAGCACCGCGCCCGGATCGTGATAGGCCGCGCGCCCGATCATCACCCCGTCAAGCCCGGCGTCCAGAAACCCCGCTGCCTGATCCAGCGTGGTGATGCCGCCGTTGACCGTGATATGCAGCCCCGGAAAGGCGCGCTTCATCGCCTGCACCAGCGCGTAATCAAGCGGCGGGATCTCGCGGTTGTCCTTGGGGCTGAGGCCCTGCAACCAGGCCTTGCGGGCGTGGATGATGACCTGCCGTACCCCCGCCGCCGATATCTGTTCCAGAAAGGCCGGGAGCACCGCCTCGGGCACCTGATCGTCAACGCCGATGCGGCATTTCACCGTCACTTCAACCGGGCTTGCGTCGATCATCGCGGCCAGGCAATCGGCCACCCGCGCGGGGTCTTTCATCAGGACCGCGCCAAAGGTGCCCGATTGCACCCGGTCGGAGGGGCAGCCGCAATTGAGGTTGACCGCGTCATAGCCGTAATCGGCGACGATGCGCACCGCTTGCGCAAGCTCTGCGGGGTCCGATCCGCCAAGTTGCACCGCGACGGGATGTTCGGCGGCATCAAACCCCAACAGCCGATCGCGCGGCCCATGGATCACCGCCGCCGCCGTCACCATTTCGGTGTAAAGCAGCGCGTGGCGGGTCATCTGCCGGTGAAAGAACCGGCAGTGGCGATCCGTCCAGTCCATCATGGGTGCAACGGAAAATCTGGCGTGTTGATTTATTTGCATTTTTTGTGTATCTTCAAACTGTTGGCTTTGGGTCCTGCTACGCTGGACTACGCCCCAATATCCCCGAATTTGCCCCTCTACGACGACTCATTGCACACATGAGCCGCACACGAAAATGGCCTCCATCACCAAACTTCCCTCCGGTGCCTGACCTGCGTCCAGATCAGACGAAAGGGCTAGCTCACGCGAGCGAGACGGCCCGAAGCCGCGACGACGCCCATCGCTGGGCCCTGCCCAAGCAGAGACCCGGGTCGATCAGGGGCTGGCGCCTACAAGCACGTCCGTTTCCCGCCTGACTACCGCTCGCGCGATCTCATCGATCTCCACATAATCGATATGTGCGAGGTAGGCAAACCGCCGCGTCGCGAGCCAAGGCCGCCACGCTCAAGACGCTCAAGCGCGATCTCCGGCGTTTCGGGATCAGGCAAGAAAGAGCGCCGGTCTTCGCGTTCGCGGCGAAGCCAAGAGGCAGCGAAGACCGGCTCCGCATTTCCCAAAACGCCCTTGGGCAAGGAGAAGATCGGGCACCTCGACCGGCAAAAGCTAATCGACTACGGCAAGATGCGCGCCGAGCAAGGCGCGGGACCGGTGACGCTCGGGATCGATATCGGGGTGATCAAGATGATCATCACCCACGCGGCAGCCGTGCACGGGCTCGATATCTCTCCGGAACCCGTTGATCTGGCGCGCGTCGCGCTCAAGCGTCTCGGTCTAATCGGCAAGGGCACAGAGCGGGATCGTCGCCCCACCACGGATGAATTGAACCGCCTCTTCCGTTGCTTCGATGACAACGAACGCCTGACCCTGCCGATGACACGGATCGTGAAGTTCGCGGTGGCCACCGCCATGCGGCTCGACGAAATCTGCCGCGTCGAATGGACCGATCTCGACGTCGACCGCCGGATGCTCATGATCCGCGACAGGAAGGACCGGCGCAACATGACCGGGAACGACCAGCGGATCCCGCTCTTCGCCGCCACGGGGTTCGATGCCTCGCGCGGTGAGACCGACGCGTGGCTGCTTCGGACCATGAGTCTCGCGGCCATTCTATGGCTGGCAACTTGCGCCGTCACCTTATTGATGTACGCTTGCCTTACAACGGGTGCCGGTGGCGAAGATGGACTGGGAAAATTTG
>JACIYW010000094.1 GCA_014359745.1 Paracoccaceae bacterium
GCCAGGCAGGTCGCAATCACCGTGCCGATCCGCGATGCGCCACCCGCCCCCGCCGCCAGAACCGCGCCGCCCCGCCACGCGGCGAGAAACGCGCGCGCGCCATAGGCGACCAGAAACGCCGCACCCGCATAGCGCAGCGCGTTCGACAGCCATGGTGCGGCACCGGCAAGCGTGCCAAACCCCGCCACCCCGGCCCCGATCAGCACCGCATCCGACCCGGCACAGATCAGCACCACCACCAGCACATGTTCGCGCCGCAGGCCCTGACGCAGCACAAAGGCGTTCTGCGCGCCGATCGCGGCAATCAGCGACAGGCTGAAGAAGAACGCGGGGGCGAAGGCAGGCGCGAAACTCGGCATGACGGGCATGAGATCCGGGTGGTGCGGGTGGAGGGGCCGGGTGCCTCCGGCGGGAGTATTTTTGTCGAGAGGATGGGAAAGGATCAGGCCTTGCCAAAACCGCCGGCGGTGGGGGTGATGACGGTGACGGCCTCGCCCGCGGCGATGGCGGTCTGGGCGCAGGCGGCAAGGGTTTGGGTGGTACCGTCAAGGCGGCGCACTTCGGTGCGGCCAACCTCGCCATGGCCGCCGCCCGTCAGGCCCTGCGGCGGGCGGCCCCGGTGCGAGGCGAGGATGGCGCAATCCATGTCTTGCAGGAAACGGATGGTGCGGGTGGTGCCGTCGCCCGCGTTGAAGGCGCCCTTTCCGCCCGAACCGGGGCGCAGCGCGAAATTTTCCAGCAGGACGGGAAAGCGCAGTTCCAGTATCTCGGGGTCGGTCAGGCGCGAATTGGTCATGTGCACATGCACGCCCGAGGTGCCCGCAAAGCCGGTGCCATCGTTGAACCGCCCGGCGGGCGATCCCGAACAGATGGTTTCATAATACTGGAATTCGGCATTGCCGAAGGTCAGGTTGTTCATGGTGCCCTGTGAATTCGCGATTGCCCCCATCGCGCCAAAGATCGCGTTGGTCACATGTTGCGAGGTTTCGACATTGCCCGCCACCACCGCCGCCGGATAGCGCGGCGCAAGCATCGAGCCTTCGGGCACGATGATGCGGATCGGGCGCAGGCAGCCCGCGTTCATCGGAATGGGCGATTCGACCATCACCCGAAAGCAGTAAAGCACGGCGGCGCGCGTCACCGGTTCGGGGGCGTTGAAATTGTTGGCCGCAGTAGGCGAGGTGCCGGTGAAATCCACCACCGCCTGCCGGGCCGCGCGGTCAACCGTGATCCTGACCCTGATCACCTGTCCGGTGTCGGTGGGATAGGTGTATTCCCCGTCGGGAAGCCGTTCCAGCAGGCGCGCCACCGCCTCGGCGGCATTGTCCTGCACATGGGCCATATAGGCCTGCACGACATCAAGACCGAAATTCGCCACCATCTTGCGCAACTCACTGATGCCGCGCGCATTGGCGGCGATCTGGGCCTTGAGGTCGGCGACATTGGCCGCGACATTGCGGCAAGGCCAGCGGTGGTTGGTCAGCAGGTCGATCAGCGCCGCCTCCTGAAAGCTGCCCTTATCGACCAGACGGAAATTGTCGATCAGCACGCCTTCTTCATCCACGGTGGTGGCAAGCGGCGTCATCGATCCGGGCGCGGTGCCGCCTACATCGGCATGGTGGCCGCGCGATGCGACCCAGAAGAGGATGGTTTCGCCCGCCGCATCGAAAACCGGCGTGACCACGGTGATATCGGGCAGATGCGTGCCGCCATTATAGGGCGCGTTCAGCGCGAACACATCGCCGGGATGCACCGCGCCTTTGTTCAGGCGGATGATGGTTTCAACCGAACGGTCCATCGACCCCAGATGCACCGGCATATGCGGGGCATTGGCCACCAGCGCCCCGGTCGCGTCAAAGACCGCACAGGAAAAATCCAGCCGTTCCTTTATGTTCACCGATTGGGCGGTGTTTTGCAGGGTGACGCCCATCTGTTCGGCGATCGACATGAAGAGGTTGTTGAACACCTCGAGCAGGATCGGATCGGCCCGCGTGGTGCCGATCGCCTGCGCGCGCGCCTGCCGTTCGTGGCGGTGCAGCAACACATGATCAAGCGCGGTGATGGCGGCGGTCCAGCCCGGCTCAACCACGATGGTCTGATTGGGTTCGATGATCAGCGCGGGGCCAATGATGCGGTTGCCCGGCGCCAGCGCCGCGCGCCGATAGACCGGCGCATCGTGCCAGGCGCCGCCGCTGAAGACCCGTGTGCGCGTGTCGCTCGTCACATCGGGGGCGGACAGGGGCCGCGCGGCCTCGGGTGGGGCGGCATTATCGGCCTCTGTCGCCTCGACCTCGGCCGTTTCTATGATGATGCGCTTTTCGGGGGTGATGAAACCGAATTGCGCCAGATGCGCCGCCTCGAATTCCGCGCGGGCCTGATCGGGGGCGGCATGGGCCACCGGCAGCGTCGTATCGGTTCCCTCATAACGCAGGTGCAGACGCGGGCACAGCGTGGTGTGATCCACGCCCTGTTTGCGCATTTCCGCCATGACCTGATCATTCAACGCCGCGATCACCCGCGCCACCTCGGGCGCGCTGTCGTCGCCCAGCGGTTTCACCACCATCTGCTGTTGCGAGGTGGCAACCGCCGCGAGCCCGATACCGTAGGCCGACAACAGCCCCGACATCGGATGGATCAGCACCTGTTCCATCCCCAGCGCATCGGCCACAAGGCAGGCATGCTGCCCCCCTGCCCCGCCAAAGGAATTGAGCAGGTAGCGCGTGACGTCATACCCCCGCTGCACCGATATCTTCTTGATCGCGTTGGCCATGTTTTCCACGGCGATGCGGATGAACCCCTCGGCCACCTCTTCGGGCGATTTGCCCTCGCCATGGCTGGCGGCGACCCTGGCAAAGCGTTCGGCCACCACCGCCCGGTCAAGCGGTTCGTCCTGACCGGGGCCAAAGATCGGGGGAAAGAAATCCGGCGTCAGTTTGCCCAGCATCACATTCGCATCGGTCACCGTCAGCGGCCCGCCGCGTTTGTAGCAGGCGGGGCCGGGATCGGCGCCGGCGCTGTCGGGGCCGACGCGAAAGCGCCCGGCCTCGGCATGCAGCACCGATCCGCCGCCCGCCGCCACGGTGTGCACCCGCATCATCGGCGCGCGGATGCGCACGCCCGCCACCTCGGTGTCGAAGGCGCGTTCGTAATCTCCCGCGAAATGCGCAACATCGGTCGAGGTACCGCCCATGTCGAACCCGATCACCCGGTCAAACCCGGCCAGCGCCGCCGTCTGCGCCATGCCAACAACGCCGCCCGCCGGGCCAGACAGGACCGCATCCTTGCCCTGAAACCGTTCGGCGGCGGTCAACCCGCCCGATGACATCATGAATTGCAGCGTCGGCCCCGGCTGCCCCGGCGGCGTGGCGCCCAGTGCGGCGGCAACGCGGCTGACATAGCGGCGCAGGATCGGCGACAGATAGGCATCCACCACCGTGGTGTCGCCGCGCCCCACCAGCTTGATCAGCGGCGAGACCTGATGGCTGACCGAGACCTGCCCAAATCCCGCGTCCCTGACCATTTCAGCCAGCGCCAGTTCATGCGCGGGGTTTTTCCACGCATGCATGAGCACGATCGCCACCGCATCGATCCCCGCCGCGCGCGCCTGTTCCAGCGGGCCTGAAAGCGCCGCCATATCCAGCTCCGCCTCGACCGACCCATCGGCGCGGATGCGTTCGGGCACCTCGATCACGCGGCTGTAAAGCTGTTCGGGCAGGATGATTTCCTTGGCGAAAATATCGGGCCGCGCCTGATAGGCGATGCGCAATGCATCAGCAAAGCCCCTGGTGATCAGCAAAAGCGTGGCATCGCCCTTGCGTTCCAGAAGCGCATTGGTGGCCACCGTGGTGCCCATCCGCACCAGGCCGATCCGCGCGGCGTCAATCGTGCCGCCCAGCAACCTGCGAATACCTTCGATCGCGGCATCCTCGTAAACGCCGGGATTCTCCGACAAGAGCTTGAGCGCGTGCATCCCGCCATCCGGCGCCCGCCCGATCACATCGGTAAAGGTGCCGCCCCGATCCACCCAGAAATCCCAGCACGCATCCGCCATTTTTCACGCCCCCCGTTCGGTGCCCGGCACCATCATTTACATTTTGTTGACAAATTATCATTGATTGGTCAAGCTTTCCTTACGCCGGGCCTGACCCCGGCCCAGAACCAGAAGCCAACACCCAGGGAGATCGCCATGACCCGCCTGTTCAGACTTTCGTTTCCATCTATTATCGCCGCCGGGCTGTCGCTGGCCGCGCCAGCGCTCGCGCAAACGACGTGGGACATGCCCACGCCCTATGCCGATTCGGTCTTTCACACCCAGAACGTCGTCAAGTTCGCCGAAGACGTGGACAAGGCCACCAACGGCGGGCTGAAAATCACCGTCCATTCCGCCGGATCGCTGTTTGGCCATTCCGAGATCCGCGACGCGGTGCGCCGTGGACTGGCGCCGATCGGCGAGATCCTGATGTCGCGCCTTGCCAATGAGGACGCGGTGTTCGGGCTCGATTCCGTGCCCTTCCTTGCCTCAAGCTATGACGATGCCGAAAAACTCTGGGCGGCGTCGCGCGATGTGGTGGCGAAAAAACTGGCCGATCAGGGCCTGACCCTGCTTTACGCGGTGCCGTGGCCGGGGCAAAGCCTGTACCTGACCCAAGAGGTGACATCGGTCGATCAGATGAAAGGCGTCAGCTTCCGCGCCTATAACACCGCCACCGAACGGCTGGCGCAATTGATGGGCGCGGTGCCGACGCAGGTAGAGGCCGGCGATATTCCCACCGCGTTTTCCACCTCGCGGGTGTCGGCGATGATCACCTCGCCCTCGACCGGAGTAAGTTCGCAGGCCTGGGATTACACCAGCCATTACATCGACACGCAGGCCTGGCTGCCCAAGAACATCATCTTCGTGAACACCGCCGCCTTCAACGCCCTGCCCAAAGATCAGCAAACGGCGGTGCTTGACGCGGCCAAGGTGGCCGAGGCGCGCGGCTGGCAGATGTCACGCGATGAAACCGCCACGCAGATCGCGGTTCTCAAAGACCACGGCATGAAGGTATCCAAACCCTCTGAAACCCTGGCCCGGCAGTTGCGCGAGATCGGCGCGACCATGGCCGGGGAATGGAAAGCCGCCGCAGGCGAAGAAGGTGCGGCGATCCTGTCGGCCTATGGCGCGCAGTGACCATAAGGCGCGTGGGGGCATCCCCGCGCGCCAACTGCTGACATGGGGGGCGTGTGATGCGACGGTTTCTTGATGGGCTTTACGAGGCGGCGCTGGGCCTTGCCGCACTGACGCTGGCGGTGATCGCGGCGCTGGTGACGGTGCAGGTGGCCGGGCGCATCATCGACCGCGCGGCGCTGGCGCTGGGGATCGATCCGCCGGGGATCGTTGTTACCTCGCTCGCCGAAATCGGCGGGTTCCTGTTTGTCGGCGCGGTGTTTCTGGCGCTGCCGGGCACGTTTCGGGCCGGGGGCCATGTGCGGGTGACGATGCTGGCGCGCGCGCTTTCGGGATCGGCCGCGCGGGCGCTGACCTTTGTGGTGCTGATCGCGGCGCTGGGGCTGGCTCTGTTTGCATTGTGGAGTTCGGGGGCGCAGGCGCTTGATTCGTGGACCTATGGCGCCGTGTCCTATGGCATGATCAAGATACCCCTGCTGATCCCGCAAGCCGCGATGACGCTGGGTCTTTTCATCTTCTGCATCGCGCTTCTTGATGAGGCGATCACCCTTCTGGGCGGCAGGAACCCCGCCTTTTTGCAGGCCGAAGACGCCAGGGAGGGCCCCGATGGGCATTGAGATCCTCGCGCCCATCCTGCTGGTCGTCCTCTTTGGCTGTCTGGCGCTTGGCCTTTGGGTGGGGTTTTCGCTGATCGCTGTGGGGCTGGTGGCGATGCTGCTGGCCACCACGGCGCCCGTGGGGCTGGTGTTCGGCACCAAGGTGTGGGGCGCGCTCAATATCTGGGATCTGACGGCGCTGCCGATGTTCATCTGGATGGGCGAGATCCTGTTCCGATCTCGCCTGTCATCGGACATGTTCGCAGGGCTTGCCCCCCTGACCGGCCGCCTGCCGGGCCGGTTGCTGCACGCCAACATCTTTGGATGCGCGCTGTTTGCGGCCGTGTCGGGATCGTCGGCGGCCACAACCGCCACCATCGGGCGCATGTCGGTGCCCGAACTGCTGGGGCGCGGCTATGACGAACGCATGGTGATCGGCACGCTGGCCGGGTCTGGCACCTTCGGTTTCCTGATCCCGCCCTCGATCATCATGATCGTTTATGGCGCGGCCACCGAACAATCCATCGCGCGGCTGTTTCTGGCGGGGATCGGGCCGGGGCTGCTGCTGGCGGTGCTGTTTTCGGGCTATACTGCGGTTTGGGCGCTGACCCATCGCGGCGCGATGCCCGCCGAGGAACCAAAGACCAGCCTGGGCGAGAAACTGCGCGCCATCGCGCTGTTGGGGCCGACGATCCTGCTGATCGTTCTGGTGATCGGATCGATCTATGCCGGGCTTGCCTCGCCGACCGAGGCGGCGGTGATCGGGGTTCTGGGCGCGCTGCTGCTGTCATGGCTGGGCGGATCGCTGGGCGCACAGGCGGCCTGGGACAGCCTGCGCGGCGCGACGATCACCACCTGCATGATCTCCTTCATCCTGGCGGGGGCGGCGTTTCTGACGGTGGCCATGGGCTATACCGGCATTCCGCGGGCGCTGGCGGCGTGGATCGGCACGCAGGGGTTTTCAACCTATGCGCTGCTGGCGGCGCTTGTCGGGTTCTTCATCGTGCTGGGGATGTTTCTGGACGGGATTTCCATCGTGGTGCTGACCACATCTGTGATCCTGCCGATGGTGCTGGCCGCCGGGATCGATCCGATCTGGTTCGGGGTGTTTCTGGTGCTGGTGGTGGAAATGAGCCAGATAACCCCGCCCGTGGGTTTCAACCTTTTCGTGCTGCAATCCATCACCGGGCGCGGGATATTCGAGATCGCGCGCTTTGCCTTTCCGTTCTTCCTGCTGCTGGTGCTTGCCACCGCCATCCTGTCCGTTTTTCCGGAGATCGCCCTATGGCTGCCAAGAACGATGCTGGCCCGATAGGCTTCGGCCCGGTCGTATCCTCGGCGCATCTGGCCAATTCCGGCATGCCCGCCCTGTCGGAACTGGAATTCGCGCTGACCATGTCGAACAACGCCTTTCAGCGCTGGGTGGTGCGCTGCATGACCGCCGCCGGGATGCCGGGGCTGACACCGCTGGAGGTGCTGATCCTGCATCTGGTGCACCACCGCACACGGCCCAAAAGCCTGGCCGATATCTGCCTTGTGCTGAATATCGAGGATACACATCTCGTCAACTATGCGCTGCGCAAGCTGGAAGGTCACGGGCTGGTCAAGGCCGGGCGCCACGGCAAGGAAAAGACCGTGGCCATCACCGACACGGGCGTGGACTATTGCACCCGCTACGGCGAGGTGCGCGAAAAGCTGCTGGTGCAATCGGTGCGGCAACTGGGCCTGAACGCCGACGAAATCTCGCGGTTGGCCGCGTTGCTGCGCACCCTGTCCGGCAGCTATGATCAGGCGGCACGGGGCGCGGCGGCAACATGACCCGGCGCGCCGCATGCTAGGGTTTCTGGCGCGCCACGGGCGGCTGATCCTGATCGGGGGGCTGGTGGTGGGGGTGGGCATGCCCGCGCTGGCGCAGGCCATGCAGCCCCTGATCCTGCCGTTGATCGTGCTGTCGCTGTTTCTGGCCACGCTGCGCGTCGATCCGCGCGCGGCCCTGCCGCGTGGACGGGCCTTGGGGCGGGCGCTGGGTTTGAGCGTTCTGTTGCAAACCGCGCTGCCGCTGGCCGTGATCGCGGTTTTCTGGGCGTTCGGGGTGCTGGGATCGCAGATCGCCATCGCGGTGATCCTGACGCTTGCCGGGGCCCCGATCACCGGCAGCCCCGGCATCGCGGTGCTGTCGGGGGTCGATCCGGCCCCGGCGCTGCGCCAGATGGTTCTGGGCACGGCGCTTTTGCCGCTGACCGTGGTGCCGGTGTTCTGGATGATGCCGGTGTTCGGCGCGCCGCTGGAGGTGATGGCGGCCTCGGCCAAACTGCTGGCGATGATCGCCCTGTCCGGCGGCGCGGCGATCGTGCTGCGTCACCTGTCGCCCGCAATCCGCGCACCGGCCGGGCGGGCTGCAATCGACGGGCTGATCACGGTGGTACTGGCGGTTGTGGTGATCGGGCTGATGGCGGCGGTGGGGCCGGCGTTTCTGGGGGGCGATCCGCGGTTCTGGGCGGTGATGGCGGCGGTGTTCGTTCTAAACTTTGCCTTGCAACTATCTGTTTTCATGATGTATATTCTAGTTTCGCCCGGTCACGCCGCCGCCCCGCTGGCCATCGTGGCCGGCAATCGCAACCTTGCGCTGTTTCTGGGCGTGGTGCCGCCAGAAACGGTGATGCCGCTTTTGTTGTTTGTCGGCTGTTATCAGGTGCCGATGTACCTTACCCCGATGCTGATCGGCCCGCTGGCACGGCAGTTTTCCCGCGCGCCCCGATCGCCGGGCTGAGGCGGCCCTACCAGCGCCCCGTCATCGCGCGCCACAAAAGCCCGGCGCGCCTGGCAAATTCCGATCCCTGCAACCCGCCCGACAGCACAAGGCCCGGATCATTCGCAGCCCGCGCCAGAATGCCGCCCGCGCGCCACCCGGCCATCAACGCCGGTCCCGCCCCTGCCGGTACCCGGCCCCGCGCCGCCCGCGCCCGCGCCAACCGGGCCTGCCCCGCGCGCGCCAGATCGGCAATCGCGGCGTGGCCTGGATCGGGCAGCGGATCATGCCCGCGCGCCACCAGGTCCGGAACAGCCACAAACCACCGCGCCAACCCGTCCGCCGCCGCCATGTCACGCACGACGTCCTGCGCCGCGCCGGGCGCGCCCAACGCCCGCGCCGCCAGCCAGGTCAGATTGCCCGCCGTGGCGTCCAGATGCGCCCAAAGCGCGCCCGCGTCCGCAAACCGCTCGGCAAGTATATCGCGCCGCCGCGCATCGATCATCGCCTGCAAGAGCGGCAGCGGAAGATCCGCCGCGCGGATCACCTGCGCCAGGGGCTCCACCACCTCATGTCCGGGAAGCGCGCCGCCGCCCCCGATCGCCACCAGCGCATCGCGCCACCATTGCAGGCGCATCTCGGCGATCAGCGGCTCCTGCGTCACCCAGGGCGCGCGCGCGATTTCCAGGTTGAAGGCATATATCGGGAACAGCCGTTCGCGCGCCGCAACCGGCGCGGCCATGACCGCAAGAAACCGGTCTGGATCGCCACGGCGCACGATTTCGGCGCAAGACGCGATGCTCATACCGGGGCGCCTGACGGGGCTTTTGGGACGCCTCCGGCGGGAGTATTTGGGCCAAGATGAAGCGTGGTTTCATCTTGGTCCAAATACGCATTGGCACCACACAAGTCAGGCCGATACCCGCTCAATCGGGGCGCGCGGCTATGGCGTTTCATGCCGCCACAGCCCCGTCGCGGATCAGTTTCCAGTTCACCGCATCCAGAAGTGCCTCGAAACTTGCATCAACGATGTTGGGCGATACCCCCACCGTCGACCAGCGGTTGCCCGCGCCATCCTCGCTGTCGATGATGACGCGCGTCACCGCCTCGGTGCCGCCCTGGGTGATGCGCACCTTGAAATCCACCAGCCGCATGTCGTCTATCACCGCCTGGTAGGGGCCCAGATCCTTGGCCAGCGCCTTTGAGAGCGCATTCACCGGCCCCCGGTCACCCCCCGCCTCATCCAGCGATTCCGACACCGACAGCATCCGCTGATCGCCGATGCGCACCACCACCACCGCCTCGGACAGTGTCATCGTCCGCCCCGGCGCCACCTTGCGCCGTTCCACGGTCACCCGGTAGCGGGTTACATCGAAAAACACCGGCGCCTGCCCCAGTTCGCGCCGCGCCAGCAATTCGAAACTGGCCTGCGCGCCGTCATAGCTGTAGCCCTGATCCTCGCGGTCCTTGACCGCGTCCAGAATGCGCCCCAAGGCCGGGTCGCCGGGCGCCACGTCGATCCCGGCCTCTGCCAGCCGGGCGCGCAGGTTTGATTGCCCGGCCTGATTGCTCATCGGGATAACGCGCGTGTTGCCCACTAGTGCCGGATCGACATGTTCATAGGTGGCGGGATCCTTGATGATCGCGCTGGCGTGCAGCCCGGCCTTGTGCACGAAGGCCGAGGCCCCCACATAGGCCGCCGCCCGCATTGGCACCCGGTTGAGGATATCATCCAGCGCCCGGCTGATCCGGGTGATCCCGGCAAGCCCCGAATGGGTGACGCCGATATCGAACCGCGCGGCATAGCGCGGCTTCAGCATCAATGTCGGGATCAGCGAGATCAGCGAGGCATTTCCGCACCGCTCTCCCAGCCCGTTCAGGGTGCCCTGCACCTGCCGCACCCCGGCATCGATGGCGGCAAGCGCGCCTGCCACGGCGGTTTCCGTGTCGTTATGGGTATGGATGCCAAGGTGGCCGCCGGGAATGCCGGCCTTGATCACCGCCGCCACAACGCCGGCGATTTCATCGGGAAGCGTGCCGCCGTTGGTATCGCACAGCACCACCCAGCGCGCCCCGGCCAGATGCGCGGCCCGGATGCAGGCCAGCGCATAGGCGGGGTTGGCGCGGTAGCCATCGAAGAAATGTTCGGCGTCAAAAAGCGCCTCGCGCCCTTCGGCCACGACATGGCTGACCGAGGCCGCGATATTCTCGACATTCTCTTCCAGCGTGATCCCAAGCGCGGTGGTCACATGATAGTCATGGGTCTTGCCCACCAGACAGACCGCGGGCGTATCGGCATTGATCACTGCCGCCAGAACATCGTCATTGGCCGCCGACCGCCCCGCGCGTTTGGTCATGCCAAAAGCGGTGAAGGTTGCCCGTGTCTGTGGACGCGCCGCAAAGAAATCGCTGTCGGTCGGATTGGCGCCGGGCCAGCCGCCTTCGATGTAATCCACGCCCAGATCGTCCAGCATCCGGGCGATGCGCAGTTTTTCGGAGACGGAAAACTGCACCCCCTGCGTCTGCTGCCCGTCGCGCAGCGTGGTGTCGTAAAGATAGAGACGTTCCCGGGTCATGACTGGGCTCCCTTGCCTAAGCGCCTCCAGTTTGGCGGGGTCGAAATCGGGACCTATCTCCCAGTCAGTCGTAGCACCGGGCCTGTCCATGAGCCGAACACCCGCCGCAGCAAGGCCATCGCGGATTTCGTCTGCGCATACCCAATCCCGTCGCTGCCGCGCCATTTCTCTCGTTTCGACAAGTTCGCCAATCCGTATAGCGACCTCCGGGGAACTCGTTCCCGGCGCAGACCGGCCAGATCCCGCAACGGCAAAGCGTTGCGCTTGCATTCTCTCTGCATCGAAACCGAACAATTGCAGGTCAAGGTAGAGTTGAACACGCGCATTGTCGTCTCCGCGCGCCAGCAGCCTGTCACAATGGTCGAGGAAGCGCTTGGTGTTCAAGTCCTCCGACAGCGCTTCAACACCCTCCTGACTTGGTTCCAGCCGTGCCCCGGCTACCCTTCGGGCATTCGCGAGAACCGGGATGCCCTGCAACGCGTCCTGCCAATTTGCCAGCCGCATGGTAGCCTCTCGAACACGTTCCTGCGTCCAATCCATCGGCTTGCGGTAATGGGTCATGAGCAAGGCTAGGCGGATTACCTCGCCCGGCACCCCCTGCTCCAGCAAATCCCGCACCGTAAAGAAGTTGCCCAGGGATTTGGACATCTTCTTGCCTTCGACCTGCACCATCTCGTTATGCATCCAGACCTGCGCGAACCCCGCGCCGGGATCGGCGCAGCAGGATTGCGCGATCTCGTTCTCATGATGCGGAAATTGCAGATCGATGCCGCCGCCGTGGATATCGAAAGCCGTGCCCAGCAATTCCTTCGCCATCGCCGAACATTCGATATGCCAGCCCGGCCGCCCCCGGCCCCAGGGGCTTTCCCAGCCGGGTTCTTCGGGCATGGAGGGCTTCCACAGCACGAAATCCATCGGATCGCGCTTGTAAGGCGCCACCTCGACCCGCGCACCGGCGATCATGTCATCGACCGACCGGCCCG
>JACIYW010000095.1 GCA_014359745.1 Paracoccaceae bacterium
ATACGGTCCCGCACGATGCCGTCCATCGCGCCGACCAACGCAGTGCCATCCAGATAGACGCGCGCGGTTTCGACGTGATCGACCACCTTGGGCGCGTCGCCGGTCAGATCGACCATGGTGCCGTTGGTGACAATGGCCGAAGCGATGCCGTTGGCACGCGCCAGCCGCACATGTTCGCGCAAGTGGCGGTGTTCGCCATGCATCGGCACCAGCATCTGCGGTTTCATCAGGCGGTGCACTTCCTCCAGATCCGGACGGTTGGCGTGGCCCGAGACGTGGTAAAGGCCGTCGTTGTCATCAACAACATCCACGCCCTTTTCCGAATAGGCATTCATGATCGAAATCACGCCGCGTTCATTGCCCGGAATGGTTTTCGACGAAAACAGGAAGGTATCGCCGTCTTTCACCTCCAGCCCCAGATATTTGCCGCGCGACAATTGCGCCGATGCAGCGCGGCGTTCGCCCTGCGATCCGGTGACGATCAGCATCAGCTTGCCGCGCGGGGTGCCCTGCGCATCTTCCGATGAGATGGTGTTGGGGAAATCGGTCATCACCCCGCTTTCGATCCCGGCAGAGATCATGCGCTTCATCGCCCGCCCCAGAAAGCAGACGGAACGACCGGCCGCGATCCCGGCCTCGGCCAGGGTTTTCAGCCGCGACACGTTCGAGGCAAAGGTGGTGGCAACCACCATGCCCTTGGCGCCCCGGATCAGATCGGTGATCGCGGGCGCGATCGAGGCCTCGGAACGGCCGGGATGCTGGGAAAAGATATTGGTGGAATCGCAGACCAGCACCTTGACGCCCTCGGCGGCCACCGCTTCCCAGGCCGCGCGGTCAAAGGGTTCGCCAAGGCCCGGTGTTTCATCCAGCTTGAAATCGCCGGTATGCACGATGCGCCCCGCCGGGCTGTCGATGATCAGGCCGGAACTTTCGGGGATCGAATGGCTGACCGGCATGAACTGAACAGTGAACGGCCCGGCCCTGACCACCTCGGGCATCGGGCCCACAATGTTTATATGGGCGGGGGATTGGCCCATCTCCTCCATCTTGCGCTTGGCGTGGACGGCGGTAAAGCGGCGGGTGTAAACCGGCGCCTTCAGCCGCGCCCACAGATGCGCCAGCGCGCCGATGTGATCTTCATGCGCGTGGGTGATGAAAATCGCCTCCAGCCGGTCGGCGCGGTCGGCCAGCCAGGCGATATCGGGCAGGATCAGATCGACACCGGGAGAGGTATCCATATCGGGAAACGCCACGCCGCAATCCACGAGGATCAGGCGTTCCTTGCCCTCGGGACCGTAACCATAGACGTAACAGTTCATGCCGATCTCGCCCGCGCCACCAAGGGGCAGGTAGATTAGGCGGTCTTTCTTCATGCGTTTTCCAAACCTTTGTTATAGTCATGTATGACGGTCAGACCATGCATGGTCAGATCGTCGTCGACGCTGTCGAACAGCGAAAATCCCTGATCGAAAAGCGGCGCAAGGCCGCCGGTGGCGATCACCCGCATCGGCAGGTCGCGTTCAGCGCGTATCTGACGCACGATACCGTCGATCAAACCGATATAGCCCCAGTAAATGCCCGACTGCATGCAGGCAACCGTATTCGTGCCGATCACCACCTGCGGGCGCGTTACATCGACATGCGGCAGCGCGGCGGCAGAGGAATGCAGCGCCTCGAGCGACAGGTTGACGCCCGGCGCGATCACCCCGCCGATATAGGCCCCATCCGCGGCCACCACGTCGAATGTGGTGGCGGTGCCGAAATCCACCACGATCAGGTCGCCGCCGTAGCGGTCAAAGGCGCCGGCCGTGTTGACCAGGCGATCCGGGCCCACCGTGGTGCCCTGATCGACACGCGGATTGACCGGAAGCAGACATTCCGCACGCCCCACCACCAGCGGACGACAATCGAAATACCGGTTGCACAGAACCCGCAGGTTGAACACCACGCGCGGCACGGTCGAAGAGATGATCACCTCGGTGATCGCCACATCCAGCTTGTGCAACTGCATCAGCGTCGAAAGCCAGACATAATACTGATCGGCGGTGCGCTGATGTTCGGTCGAGGTGCGCCAGGTCGCCAGAAACCGCGTGCCATCCCAGATCGAAAACACCGTATTGGTATTGCCACAATCAATCGCCAGCAGCATGGCCCGCCTCCTGCCTGAAGAACACTTCGGCCGCGGCAATGGCGCGGCGGCCCTGATCGGTGATCAGTATCAATGCGCCGGTCTCGTCAAGGCTGTCAAACCTGCCGGTGATCACCTGCGATCCGGTGCGCGCCTCTATCACGGCGCCGACGTTGGCCGCGCGCGCCATGAAGGCGTCGCGCAGCGGGGCAAAGCCCATGGCCTGCAACTGCCCCTCCCACTGCGCGAAGGCGGCGGCAAGGTGGGGCAGGAATTCCTCGGGCGCGATCCGCAATCCGGTTTCCCCAGCCAGAGAGACGGGGCGCAGCGCGCCCGCCTCTACCGCATCTGCGCCGGGGGCGGTGGCAAGGTTCACGCCGATGCCTATGGCCAGATGAGAAACCTGCCCACCGCTTCCCGCGCCTTCCAGCAAGATCCCGGCCAGCTTGCCGCCATGCAGCAGCACGTCATTGGGCCATTTCAGCGCAAAGGCCCCTGCCCGGCCCGTCACCGCCACCAGCGCATCAAACAGCGCCAGCGCCGCCACGAAAGACCGCAGCCCCGCCGCCTGCGGGCCAAACCCCGGCCGCATCACCAACGTGGCGGCCAGATTTCCGGTGGTCGTGGCCCAAGGCCGCCCGCGCCGCCCGCGCGCCGCCGTCTGCGCGCGCGCCATGATCCATGTCGGGCGATCCAGCGCGGGCGCGCGGCGCGCCGCCTCGGCATTGGTGCTGTCTACCGCATCCAGGATGATGCGGCCCACCCCATCGGGCCAGCCGTCAGCGGACAAGCGTTTCCGCCGCCGCCGCCGCCAGCCCCTCGATCCCGAAAAGGTTGACCACACCCGCCACCATGATCAGCGCCGACGCCATCAACAGGCCCCATTGCGCGGCGGACATGCTGCCATCCAGCACTTCGCCCTCTTCGCCGAAATACATGTAAAAGACGACGCGCAGGTAATAGAACGCCCCGATGACCGAGGCCACCACACCCGCCAGCGCCAGCCAGGTCATATCGGCCGACACCGCGGCGCGCAGCACATAGAACTTGCCAAAGAACCCCACCAGCGGCGGCACCCCCGCAAGGCTGAACATCAGTACCAGCAGCGCCAGCGCCTTGAGCGGCTCGCGTTTGGAATACATGTTCAGGCTGCGGATATCAGTCACCGGACGGCCATCGCGTTCCATCGACAGGATAAAGGCAAAGGTGCCGATGTTCATCGTCACATAGATCGCCATGTAGACCAGCATCGCCTGCACACCCAAGGCGGTGCCCGACGCCAGCCCGACCAGCGCAAACCCCATATGCGCGATAGAGGAATAGGCCATCAGCCGCTTGATATTGCGCTGCGCGATCGCCGCGATCGAGCCAAGGAACATCGAGGCCACGGCCAAAAATCCCACCACCTGCCCCCAATCGCCCGGCACGGTGCCGAAGGCATCATGCACCAGCCGCGCCAGCAGCGCCATCGCCGCCACCTTGGGCGCGGTGGCAAAAAACGCCGTGACCGGGGTTGGCGCGCCCTCGTAAACATCGGGCGTCCACATGTGGAACGGCACCGCCGAGATCTTGAACGCCAGCCCCGCCAGCATGAACACCAGCCCGAACAGCACGCCCAGCGGCACCGTGCCCGCGGCCACCGTCGAAATGATGCCCGCAAACAGCGTGGTTCCGGCGAAACCATAGATCAGCGAGGCACCATAAAGCAGGATGCCCGAAGACAACGCGCCCAGAACGAAATATTTCAACCCGGCCTCGGTCGATTTTTCCGAATTGCGGTTGATGGAGGCCACGACATAAAGCGCCAGGCTTTGCAGCTCCAACCCCATGTAAAGCGCCATAAGATCGCCCGCCGACACCATCATCATCATGCCCACGACCGACAGCGCGATCAGCACCGGATATTCGAACCGCAGCAGATTGCGGCGCACCATGTAATCCTGTCCCGCGGCCAGAATGGCGGCGGCCGACAGCAGGATCACCACCTTGGCAAAGCGGGCAAAGCCATCGCTGATGAACATGCCGCCAAAGGCGGTGCGGGTGCCCGCGGCCGTGGTGCCGACCCAAAGCGCCAGCAGCACGAACACGATCACCGTGGCCCAGGCCAGCGCCGGCGCGGCCTTGTCCTTGCTGGTGAAGGCCCCGAACATCAGCGCCGCCAGGGCAAAGGCCGCCAATGCTATCTCTGGCAGCACGGTGGCGAAATCGGCAGAGTTCATCGCTATGGTCCTTCAGTTCATGGCCAGGTGGACGGCGCTTGCGGCATTGGCCAGCGCTGTCTGGTAATCGCCAACCAGCGCCGTCACCGACGGGCCGATCATGTCAAGCGCAAGCGAGGGATAGACGCCCAGAAGGATCGTCATCACCACCAGCGGCGCAAAGATCGCCTTTTCGCGGCCGCTCATGTCGGTGATGGTGCGCAGGCTTTCCTTGATCAAGTCGCCGAACACCACCCGCCGGTACAGCCACAGCGCATAAGAGGCCGACAGGATCACCCCCGTGGTGGCAACCGCCGCCACCCAGGTGTTGACCTGAAACACGCCCACCAGCGTCAGCACCTCGCCCACGAAACCGCTGGTGCCGGGCAGGCCCACATTGGCCATGGTGAACAGCATGAAGATCAGCGCATAGGCGGGCATCCGGTTTACAAGGCCGCCATAGGCGTCAATCTCTCGGGTATGCATCCGGTCATAGATGACGCCAACGCACAAAAACAGCGCCCCCGACACGAAACCATGGCTGATCATCTGGAAAATCGCCCCGTCCACGCCCTGTTGATTGGCCGCGAAAATGCCCATGGTGACGTAACCCATATGCGCCACCGATGAATAAGCGATCAGCTTTTTCATATCGGTCTGCGCCAGCGCCACAAGGCTGGTGTAAACGATGGCGATCACCGACAGCCACAGCACGAAAGGCGCCAGCAGGTCGGATGCCACCGGAAACATCGGCAGGCTGAAGCGCAGAAACCCGTAGCCGCCCATCTTGAGCAGGATCGCCGCCAGCACCACCGACCCCGCCGTGGGGGCCTGAACGTGGGCATCGGGCAGCCAGGTATGCACCGGCCACATCGGCATCTTGACCGCGAAAGAGGCAAAGAAGGCCAGAAACAGCAGCGTCTGCAACCCGCCCGCGACCTGCCAGCCCAAAAGCGTGATCGGCCCGGCGCTGAACTGATGGGCCAGCAGGCGCGGAATATCGGTCGTGCCCGCATCGACATACATCGCGATCAGCGCAACCAGCATCAGGACCGACCCAAGGAAGGTATAAAGGAAGAACTTGAACGATGCGTAAATCCGTTCCTTGCCGCCCCAGATGCCGATGATCAGGAACATCGGGATCAGCCCGGCCTCGAAGAACAGATAGAACAGCACCATATCCAGCGCCACAAAGACGCCCAGCATCAGCGTTTCCAGCACCAGAAACGCGATCATGTAATCCTTGACCCGGTAGGTCACGTTCCAGCAGGCAGCAATGGTCAGCGGCATCAGAAAGGTGGTCAGCAGCACAAACAGCACCGAAATGCCATCCACCCCCACCTTATAGGTCGATCCCAGAATCCATGGCCGTTCCTCGACAAACTGAAAGCCGGTGTCGGACGGGTCAAACCCGGTCAGCACGAACAGCGACACCAGGAACGTGGCCGATGTAGCAATCAGCGCCAGCCATTTCGCGTTGCTCTGCGCGGCCGCGTCGTCGCCCCGCAGGAACAGCGCCAGGATCACCGCCGCGACAAGCGGCAGGAAGGTGATGATCGAAAGCAGGTTTTCCATCACTGCGCCCCCCCGGCAAGCGTCATCCAGGTGACCATCAGGACGATGCCGATCACCATCGCAAAGGCATAATGGAACATGTACCCCGACTGCATCCGCCCGGCCAGCCGGGTCAGCATCGGAATGATCCCCAGCGCCAGCCCGTTGATGCCGCCGTCGATCACATCACCATCGCCGCGTTTCCACAGGAAATTGCCCAGCCAGCGTGCGGGCTGCACGAAGATCACCGCGTAAATCTCGTCGAAATACCATTTGTTGAGCAGGAACAGATACAGCGGCCGCTGCGCCGTGGCCAGCCGACCCGGCAGGTCGGGGCGGCGGATGTAAAACAGCCACGCCAGGCAAAACCCGGCCAGCATCGCGATAAAGGGCGATACCTTGACCCAGGCGGGGGCGTGATGCGCCTCTTCGATCACATGGTTGTCGGCGCCCATGAACACGGCAGGGCCGAACCATTCCTCCAGCAGATGCGGATCACCGAAGAAGGGCTCATACCAGATCATCCCTGCCAGCGTTGCCCCCACCGCAAGCACGCCCAACGGCACCAGCATCGTCCAGGGGCTTTCATGCGCATGGTCATGGGTGTGCTTGTTGCCGCGCGCCTTGCCGAAAAAGGTCATGAACATCAGCCGCCATGAATAGAAAGAGGTGAACGCCGCCGCGATCACCAGCGCCCAGAAGGCGAATCCGGTGCCCCCCGCATAGGCCGATTCAATGATCGCATCCTTCGACAGGAACCCGGCAAAGCCGATATGGGTCAGTGGAATGCCGACCCCGGTGATCGCCAGCGTGCCGATCAGCATCGCGTAATATGTATAGGGCAGCTTGCGGCGCAGCCCGCCATAGGCGCGCATGTCCTGTTCGTGGTGCATCCCGTGAATGACCGATCCGGCCCCCAGAAACAGCATCGCCTTGAAAAACGCATGGGTCAGCAGGTGGAACATGGCGACGCTGTAGACGCCGACACCCGCCGCCACGAACATGTAACCAAGCTGCGAACAGGTCGAATAGGCGATCACCCGCTTGATGTCGTTCTGCACAAGGCCAACGGTGGCGGCGAAGAACGCGGTTGATGCGCCGATGACCACGATGAACATCTTGGCCTCTGGCGCATATTCGATCAGGGGCGACATTCGGCAGACCAGAAACACCCCCGCCGTCACCATGGTGGCGGCGTGGATAAGCGCCGACACCGGCGTCGGCCCCTCCATCGCGTCGGGCAGCCAGGTGTGCAGGAAAAGCTGCGCCGATTTGCCCATCGCACCGATGAACAACAGGAACGCGATCAGGTTGGCCGCGTTCCAGTCGCGCCACAGAAAGCTGAGGTTGGTCTGGGCCAGTTCCGGGGCTTTCTGGAAAATAACGTCGAAATGGATGCTGTCGGTCAGGAAGAACAGCGCGAAGATCCCCAGCGCGAACCCGAAATCGCCCACCCGGTTCACCACGAACGCCTTGATCGCGGCGGCATTGGCCGACGGCTTGCGGTAATAGAACCCGATCAGCAGATATGAGGCAACGCCAACCCCTTCCCAGCCAAAGAACATCTGCAACAGGTTGTCGGATGTGACCAGCATCAGCATGGCAAAGGTGAAGAACGACAGATAGGCGAAGAACCGCGCCTTGTAATGCTCGCCCTCTTTCCAGTTCTCGTCATGCGCCATGTAGCCGAAGGAATACAGGTGCACGAGGCTGGAAACGGTGGTGATCACCACCAGCATGATCGCGGTCAGCCGGTCGATGCGGATCGACCAGGGCGCGTCGAAGCTGCCCGACGACACCCAGCGCATCAGGTCGATATGCTGCGTTTCGCCGTGAAAGGTCAGAAAAATCACCCAGGACAGAAGCGCCGACAGGAACAAGAGCCCTGTTGTGATCACCTGCCCGGCCTGTTCACCGATTACCCGCCAGCCAAAGCCGCAGATCAGCGCGCCCACCAGCGGCGACAGAAGAAGTATGGTTTCCATCGCCTTCAGCCCTTCATCACGTTGACGTCTTCGACAGCGATGCTGCCACGGTTACGGAAGAACACCACCAGAATGGCCAGCCCGATCGCCGCCTCGGCCGCCGCCACGGTAAGGACGAACATGGTGAACACCTGCCCGACCAGATCGCCCAGGAATGACGAAAACGCAACGAAGTTGATGTTGACGGCCAGCAGCATCAGTTCGATCGACATCAGGATGACGATCACGTTCTTCCGGTTCAGGAAGATGCCGAAGATCCCGATGACAAACAGCGCCGCCGCCACCGTCAGGTAATGTTCCAGTCCCACCATTCTCGTTCCTTCCGGGCTGGTGCCCGTTATCGTTACAGCCTAAAGGCCCTGCCCCGGCTTCACGTCCTTCAGTTCCATTGCCTTGGCCGGATCGCGATACATCTGCGCCAGCACATCCTGGCGCTTGATACCGGGCTTGTGGCGCAGCGTCAGCACGATCGCCCCGATCATCGCCACCAGCAGGATCAGGCCCGCCGCCTGAAACAGGTATAGATACCTGTCATAGATCAGCATCCCCAGCGCGCCGGTGTTCTGCGCATCCCCCGGCAAGGGTGCCACCGCCGCGCGCAGCCCCTCGGCCCCCGGCGCGGCTTCCCAGGCACCAAAGGCCAGCGCCAGTTGCATCAACAGCACCACCGCGATCAGCCCGGCCAGCGGCACATAGCGCGCCATCCCGGCCTTGAGTTCGGCGAAATCGACATCCAGCATCATCACCACGAACAGGAACAGCACCGCCACCGCGCCGACATAGACGATAACCAGCAGCATCGCGACGAATTCGGCCCCCAGCAGCACAAAGAGCCCCGCCGACGACAGGAATGCCAGAATCAGCCACAGCACCGAATGCACCGGGTTGCGGGCAACCACCACGAACAGCCCGGACACCACGGCGCTCAGCGCAAAAAGGTAAAAGGCGAATTCGGCAAAGGTCATGCTTTGTCCTCTCCCTTGGTGGCAAAGACGCCCTGCGCGATCTCCAGCGCCTTTTGCATGGCGGGCAGGCCGCCGAACATGCTCATCTGATAGATCACTTCGGCGATCTCGCGCTGTGTCGCACCCGCTTCCAGCGCGTGGCGGATTGTCAGGCGCAATTGCGGTTCGGCCTGCGCGCCCAGCACCGTCAGCGCGGCAATGGTCACCAGAAGCCGCGTCTTGGCATCAAGCCCCTCGCGGTTGTAGGTGCGGCCAAAGGCCATTTCCATGAAATCCTTCGACATGGTCGGGATCATGTCTTCCATGCCGGTCAGGCGGAAGGTTTCCATCGCGGGATTGAAGGCACGGGCCATCTGCTGGCCCTGCTCCATCATCGCCGTCATCATCTTTTGCCATTCTTCGGTCATCGGTAGGGCGCATCCATTTCAAGGTTGCGGGCGATCTCGCCTTCCCAGCGGTCGCCGTTGTCAAGCAGTTTCGCCTTGTCGTAAAAAAGCTCTTCGCGGGTTTCGGTGGCGAATTCGAAATTCGGCCCCTCGACGATGGCATCGACCGGGCACGCCTCCTGGCAGAAACCGCAGTAGATGCATTTGGTCATGTCGATGTCATAGCGCGTGGTGCGGCGCGATCCGTCTTCACGCGGTTCGGCGTCGATGGTGATCGCCTGCGCGGGACAGATCGCCTCGCACAGCTTGCAGGCGATGCAGCGTTCCTCGCCCGACGGATAGCGGCGCAGCGCGTGTTCACCGCGAAAGCGCGGCGACAGCGGCCCCTTTTCATGGGGATAGTTCAGCGTGGGTTTCGGGGCGACGAAGTATTTCATGCCAAGGGCAAACCCCTTGATGAAATCCATCATCAGGAAATATTTCGTCGCGCGGGTCCAGTCCATCACGGTCATGATCAGCCCCCAATCGCCCAGCGCGCCCAGAAGCCGCCAAGCACCTCGAATTTCGCCAGGAACGCCACCAGCACCACCCAGCCCAGCGACATCGGCAGGAACACTTTCCAGCCGATGCGCATCAACTGGTCATAGCGGTAGCGCGGCACGATCGCCTTCACCATGGCGAACATGAAAAAGAAGAACGCCATCTTGCCCACCATCCACAGCGCCCCGTCGGGCAGGCCGGGAATGGGCGACAGCCAGCCGCCGAAAAACAGCAGGCTGATCAGCGCGCACATCAGGAACACGGCGATATATTCGCCCGCCATGAACAACAGATACGGCGTTGACGAATATTCCACCATGAAGCCCGCAACCAGTTCCGATTCCGCCTCGGGCAGATCGAAGGGCGGGCGGTTGGTTTCGGCCAGGGTCGAAATGAAGAACAGCACCACCATCGGCAGATGCGGCAGCCAGTACCAGTTGAACAGGCCATAAGACCCATCCTGCGCCGCGACGATCGCCGAAAAGTTCATGCTGCCGGTGGAAATGATCACCCCGATGATGATCAACCCCAGCGACACCTCATAGGAAATCATCTGCGCGGCAGACCGAAGCGCCCCAAGGAACGGGTATTTCGAATTCGACGCCCAGCCCCCCATGATCACGCCGTACACCTCGAGCGAGGAGATCGCGAACACGAACAGGATCGCCACATTCAGATCCGCCAGCACCCAGCCATCGGCAAACGGGATCACCGCCCAGGCCAGCACCGCCATCACGAAACTGATCATCGGCGCCAGAAAGAACACCGCGCGGTCGGCCCCGGCGGGCACCACGATTTCCTTGACCACATATTTCAGCGCATCCGCCACCGATTGCAGCAGGCCAAAGGCCCCCACCACATTCGGGCCGCGCCGCATCTGCACGGCGGCCCATATCTTGCGGTCGCCGTAAACCAGGAACAAGAGCGAGATCATCACAAAGGCGATGATCATAAGGCCCTGCGCCGCGATCAGCAGCGTTATCCCCAGCCCCGTTTGCAGAAAGTCCGCCATGCGTGCCTCACATCCTCAAACCGTCGGTATTCCCTGATCGCGGCAATCCGCAACCGTCACTTCTGCGTCAATCGTCCGCTCGCCGCGCGGCAGGGTTGGCGAGATGGTGTAAACAGCATCCGCCCGCCAAATACCACCCGTTTGTGCCAGTTTGGTGCGCACATGCCGCGCGAAACCATAGCCCCGGATCACCGCATATTGCGCTGCGGCACAGCGCGCATAGGCATCCACGTCGCCCTGATCGCGGGCGCCGCCCATCGCCACCCGGAAACTGACCAGATCATCGCCCAGAAGCCGGGTCTCGATCCCGCGATAGTCGGGCACGAAGGGCGCGTCGGTTGCCGCCTCGGGCCGGTCGCAGGCGGCAACCCCGCCAGCCATGGCCAATATTCCCACACAGTGACGCGCCATCCCGATCACTCCGCCGCCAGGGGCGCGCTGCGCCGCGCCTTGGCGTTGGCGGACAGTTCCGCCATCACCTCGCTGGCGCGCGCAATCGGATTGGTCAGATAGAAATCGCGCAGGGCATAGCGGAAATCGGCCTTGGCCGGGGATTGCAGCGGCACCCGCTGCCAGTCGTTTTGCGGCACCCCGTCCACCCCGGCCAGATGCGGGTGTGCGGCCACCAGCGCCCGGCGCAACGCGGGCAGGCTGTCATAGGGCAAGACCGCGCCCAGTTCCGCCGACAGCGCCCGCAGGATCGCCCAGTTTTCCTTGGCCTCGCCCGGCGCGAACCCGGCGCGCAACGCCAGTTGCGGGCGCCCTTCGGTGTTGACGAAGAGGCCGTTTTCCTCGGTCCAGGCGGCCCCCGGCAGGATCAGGTCGGCGCGATGCGCGCCCCGGTCGCCATGGCTGCCCTGATAGATCACGAAAGCGCCGGGGCCGATCTCGACCTCATCGGCACCAAGGTTATAGACCACCTCGGCCCCGTCCATGGCGGCGGTCAGCCCGCCGTCGGTCGCCGCGCCCACATCCATGGCACCCACGCGCGCCGCAGCCGTATGCAGGATCAACAGCCCGGCCCCCAGCCCCTCGGCCAGTTTCATGGCCTGGCTCAGCACCGCCGCACCATCCGCCTCGGTCAAGGCACCCTGCCCGACGATGACCAGCGCGGGCTTGTCCTGCGGTTTTGCATCCTTCACCGCCGCAACCAGCGCATCGCGCCCCGCGCCCATCTCAACCACCCGGTAGGTCAGATCGGTTGGCGGGCCGAAACGGTACACATCCGCCCCCAGCATAG
>JACIYW010000096.1 GCA_014359745.1 Paracoccaceae bacterium
CCTATGAAGGGAACTATTCCGCCTGGCTGGAACAAAAGGCCAAGCGGCTGTTGCAAGAGGCGCGCGAGGACAAGGCCAAGCAGAAGGTGCTGCAACGCGAACTCGACTGGATCCGGTCGGGGGCCAAGGCACGCCAGACCA
Organism: Paracoccaceae bacterium; assembly: GCA_014359745.1. Lineage (GTDB taxonomy): Bacteria > Pseudomonadota > Alphaproteobacteria > Rhodobacterales > Rhodobacteraceae > JACIYW01. The sequence continues at coordinate 142 of JACIYW010000096.1, forward strand.
AGCAGAAAGCGCGGATCTCGAAATATAACGAGATGGCCAATCAGTCAGAGCGCGAGAGGATTTCCACCGCGCAGATCATCATCCCCAATGGCGAACGCCTGGGCAGCAAGGTGATCGAGGTCGAGGGCCTGAAAAAACACATGGGCGACAAGCTGTTGATCGAGAACCTGTCATTCTCGATCCCGCCGGGGGGTATTGTCGGGGTGATCGGGCCGAACGGCGCGGGGAAATCCACGCTGTTTCGGATGATCACCGGGCAGGAAAAACCCGATGAGGGCACGATCACCATCGGCGAGACGGTGCAGATGTCTTATGTGGATCAGTCGCGCGATGCGCTTGATCCGAACAAGACGGTGTGGGAAGAGATTTCCGAGGGGCTGGAAGTGATCCATCTGGGCGATGCCGAGATGAATTCGCGCGCCTATTGCGGGGCGTTCAACTTCAAGGGCGGCGATCAGCAAAAGAAGGTGGGGCTGTTGTCGGGCGGGGAACGCAACCGCGTTCACATGGCCAAGCTCTTGCGCGCCGGGGGCAATGTGCTGTTGCTCGATGAACCGACCAACGATCTGGATGTAGAGACGCTGCAGGCCCTGGAATCGGCGATTGACGATTTCGCCGGCTGTGCGATCATCATCAGCCACGACCGGTTTTTCCTTGATCGGCTCTGCACCCATATCCTGGCGTTTGAAGGCGATGCGCATGTGGAATGGTTCGAAGGCAACTTCGAGGCCTATGAACAAGACAAGGTGCGCCGTCTGGGGCCGGAATCGATCGAACCGACGCGGGTGAAATACAAGAAATTCACCCGTTAAGCGGATCGTCCTGGCAACAGGCCCGCGCGACAGGTGCGGGGGCCTGCGGTCGGGGCAGTATGGCCAAGCGGGGCGTAGGGTGCGCATTCATTGCGCACCATCTGGTGCACCGAACCGCTTTGGCGGGGGGTGCGGGATCGTGTTGGGGGCTTGGGCACATGGCAGATACCTATGCACCGCCCGATGTGCCGCTTGCCGTCTTGCATGCCGATGCGGCGCTTCTGTTCGTCGACAAGCCCGCCGGGCTTTTGTCGGTGCCGGGCAAGGGGCCGGAACTGGCGGATTGTCTGATGTCCCGGGTACGGGCGGCATTCCCCGAGGCATTGCTGGTGCACCGTCTGGACCGGGACACATCGGGGGTGATGGTTTTCGCCCTTACACCCTCGGCGCAACGGCATCTGGGGGCGCAGTTTGAACAGCGGCTGGCCAAAAAGACCTATGTCGCGCGCGTCTGGGGCCATGTGCGCGACCGCAGCGGCACCGTCGATCTGCCGCTGATCGTCGATTGGCCGAACCGGCCGTTGCAACATGTCGATCACGAAAACGGGCGGCCTGCGATCACCGACTGGCGCCGATTGCGGCATGAGGCGGCGGGCACGACGCGCATGCGCCTGATGCCACAGACCGGGCGCAGCCATCAGTTGCGCGTGCACATGCAGGCGATCGGCCATCCGATACTGGGCGATCCGTTCTATGCCACGGGTCCGGCGCGCGAAGCGCCGCGTCTGATGCTGCATGCCGAGAACCTGCGCCTCAACCATCCCGAAAGCGGGAAGGGCATCGGCGTGACGGCCCCCTGCCCGTTCTGACCGGCCCGAATGCCGTAACCGGCCCTAACGGGCGCGACGGCTGGCCGGGGCGTTTCCAAACCCGAACCACGATCTATCGATCGCGCTGACGCAAAGCTGAAGCGATTGGTTCGCAGGCGTCAGACTGGTGTCAGGTTCCTCCGTCATATTGGGTCGAACAAGGGGTTTGGATGGCGACGACATGACGGCAGCAACCCTGCGATCAGGTCGCAATATGGTGTCGCGCAGAATCCGCCTTTGGACAAACCCGGCCGGTTCCATGCTGGCGGGAAAGAAACGCGCCGCGGGGCCGGGTGACAGCACCCGCTCCGCCCGCCCCCAAACAGACAGGCCCTTGTCCCAAAGGCCTGTTCTGACCCCGCCGACAAGCCCCAAGTCGGCGGGGGATTTCCATGGATCGGGGGTCAACTTTAGTGCCTGCGATTCAGCGATCATCCGAACCGCGCCGGTCCGCACCCATGATCCTTGCAGGGTGCACCATGGCAGACCGCGCGCGCACTTCGGGGGATTGGAGCGGGTAGCGGGAATCGAACCCGCGCCAAGAGCTTGGGAAGCTCGTGTGATACCATTTCACCATACCCGCGCACCGCGCTGAATAGACCGGCCTTGGCGCTGGATCAAGACCCATTCGGCGCAAGAACCCGCGCCTTGCCGCGCTGCTTGGCCTTAAACCTGCGCTTTGCCGTGCTGCGCGGCCTCAAGCGCCTCGATCCGGGCCAGAAGGGTCGCGTTTTCCTCGCGCGCCTTCTGGGCCATGGCGCGCGTCGCGTCGAATTCTTCGCGGGTGACCAGATCGCGGTCGGCCAGCCAGCGGTCGATCAGGCTTTTCATTGCCGTCTCGGCCTCGTCGCGGGCCCCCTGGGCCACGCCCATGGCGTTGGTCATGAGTTGCGACATGTCGTCAAGGAATCGGTTGCGGGTTTGCATCATGGCCTCCGGTATGTTGCCCCATATATGGCCCGCGCTGCGACAATCGCAAGGTTGACTTCGCCGCCCGCATCCGGGCATGCACCCCAAAGGAGACATCATGCACGCCCTTATTCCCTTTCCCGATATCGCGCCCGAGATATTCACCATCGAGATCGGCACCTTCGCCTTTTCGCTGCGCTGGTATGCGCTGGCCTATATCGCCGGGCTGCTGATCGGCTGGCGCATGATGATGGCGCTGATGCGGCGTCCGGCGCTGTGGCCTGCGGGCAAGGCCCCGATGGCGCCGGTCGCGGTGGAAGGCCTGCTGACCTGGATCATCCTGGGGGTGATCCTGGGCGGGCGGCTGGGGTTCGTGCTGTTTTACCAGCCGGGCTTTTACCTGTCGCACCCCGCCGAGATCGTGAAGCTGTGGCAGGGCGGCATGTCGTTTCACGGCGGGCTGATCGGGGTATTGGTGGCAATCCTTGGCTTTTGCCGACACCACAGGATCCCGGCGATCCAGATCGGCGATGCGGTGGCGGTGGCAACGCCGGTCGGGTTGTTTCTTGGCCGGATCGCCAATTTCATCAATGCCGAACTGTGGGGGCGGCCCACCACCCTGCCTTGGGGCGTGACCTTTCCGGGGCAGGCCGCGCAAGACTGCGGGCCGGGCTGGGTGGGGGCCTGCGCGCGCCATCCTTCGCAGCTTTACGAGGCGGGGATGGAGGGGCTGATCCTGGGCCTTGTGCTGTGGGTTCTGGTCTGGCGCGGCGGTTTGCGGCGGCCGGGGCTGATGATCGGGGTGTTCGCGGCGGGATATGGCACCGCGCGCTTTGTGGTCGAATTCTTCCGGCAGGCCGATCAGCAATTCATCACCCCCGACAACCCGCTGGGCCATGTGGTGCAGCTTGGCGGGTTTGGCCTGTCCATGGGGCAGCTTCTGTCCTTGCCGATGATCGTTCTGGGGGTCAGCATCGCGGCAATGGCCTGGCGCCGGGCATGACGCCGCTGGCCGCGATCCTTGCGCGGCGCATCCGCGCGACCGGGCCGATGACCCTGGCCGATTACATGGCCGAATGCCTGCTGCATCCGCAGCACGGCTATTACGGCGCGCAAGAACCGTTTGGCGCGGCGGGCGATTTCACCACCGCGCCGGAAATCAGCCAGATGTTCGGCGAAATGATCGGGCTGTGCCTGGCGCAGGCCTGGGATGATCAGGGACGCCCGGCCATGTTCACCCTGGCCGAACTCGGGCCGGGGCGCGGCACGCTGATGGCCGATGTCTTGCGCGCCACGCGCGGGGTTGCGGGGTTCCACGAGGCCGCGCGCCTGCATCTGGTCGAGGCGAGCGCGCGGCTGCGCGCGGTGCAGCGCGCCGCGCTGGCGGGCCACCCGGCCCATTGGCACGACGATATGGGCACCCTGCCCGACGGGCCGCTTTACCTGATCGCCAACGAGTTTTTCGATGCCCTGCCGATACGGCAGTTCCGCCGCGACACCGCAGGCTGGCAAGAGCGCGTGGTGGGCCTGCGGGATGGTCGCCTGACGCTGGGCCTGACGGCCCCCGCGCCCCTGGCGGCGCTCGCACATCGCCGGGCCGACACGAGCCCCGGCGATATCGTCGAATACTGCCCCGCCGCAGCACCGATCATCGCCGCGATTGCCGCGCGGATCGCCCGCCACGGCGGCGGTGCGCTGATCGTGGATTATGGCAGCGGGCCTTCGCTGGGCGACACGTTCCAGGCGATCAGGGATCACGCGCCCGACGATGTTCTGGCCCACCCCGGACAGGCCGACCTGACCGCGCATGTCGATTTCGTCGAACTAGCGCGCGCGGCGCGGCGGCGGCAGCGGGGTTACGCACGGCGCGCACCGCGCAGGGTGCGTTCCTTGAACGGCTGGGCATCACCGCCCGCGCCCGCGCCCTTGCCCGCAATCTGACCGGCGCGGCGCTGGAAAGCCATATTGCCGCACATCGGCGCTTGACCCACCCCGATGAAATGGGGACGTTGTTCCAGACGCTCGCGCTGACACCGCCCGGCGCCCCGCCGCTGGCCGGAACCACGGCCTGAGAGCCGCCAACAAGACCGAGGATCATGACACTCGAGATTTTCACCGCTGACTGTCTTTCCCCGTTGCGCCACGGGTTCTTTTCGCGCCGGGGCGGCGCATCGTCGGGGATATTCCTGGGGCTGAACTGCGGGCCGGGATCGTCGGATCAGGCCGAGGCGGTGGCGATCAACCGCACCCGCGTGGCGCATGCGATGGGGCTGAACGGGCCGGATGGCCGGGCGGCGGACGCGCTGGTGACGGTGCATCAGGTCCATTCGGCGCAAGTCGTCACCCTGCACGGCCCGCCCGATATCGTGCCGCGCGCCGATGCGATGGTAACGGCGACGCCGGGGCTGGCGCTGGCGGTTCTGACGGCGGATTGCCAACCCGTGCTCTTCGCCGATCACGGCGCGGGCGTCATCGGTGCCGCCCATGCGGGCTGGCGCGGGGCGCTTGACGGGGTGCTGGAGGCGACGCTGGACGCGATGGAGGCGCTGGGGGCCAACCGGGCCGACACCGTGGCGGTGATCGGGCCCACGATCAGCCAGCGCGCCTATGAGGTCGGGCCGGAATTCCTTGATGAATTTCTGGCGGATGACCCCGAAAATGCACGGTTTTTTGCCAATGGCAAAGGCGAGCGCTATCAGTTCGACCTGCCTGCCTATGGCCTGCACCGCCTGCGGGGCGCGGGCATCGGCTATGCCGAATGGACGCGGCAGTGCACCTATGGCGATCCGGCAGCCTTCTATTCCTACCGCCGATCCGTGCACCTGAAGGAAGCCGATTACGGGCGGCTGATCTCGGCGATCCGGCTCTAGCCCATTCAGACCCGCAGATTGAGCGCCAGGAAAACGTTATCCCATCCTCTCGAAAAAAATACTCAGAATCCCGCGCCGCCACAGGGGCAACGGTCAAGGGAATTCCCCCGGCTGACGGGAATCCGCCACAGGCCCTTTCCGTGCCCCGCCCCCGCACCTATATTGCGGGCATGAAACACCCATTACCCCTTGCCGCGCTCTGCCTTGCGCTTGTTGCCGCCCCGCTGACCGCGCAGGAGGGGCCGTCACCCGATAGCGCTCCCGAAGCCGCGCCTGATAGCACGTCCGAGGACCAGGTCGAACAGGGCTTTGGCCTGTTGCAAGAGGGTACGCGCCTGATGTTGCGTGGGCTTCTTGACCAGATGCAACCGGCGCTGCGCGATCTTGGCGCGGCCATCGACGACCTCAACGCCTATGAGATGCCAGAGGTGCTGCCGAACGGTGATATCCTGATCCGCCGCAAACACCCCGAAACCCCCGAAACGGCGCCCGATCCCACACCCGAACGGCATCAGCCCGGTCAGACCGACATCTGATCGCCGCGGACCGTTGGGGCGTTGCGGGGTTTTCGCGCCACATATTCCGGTGGGAAACGCCGCCTGCGCCTTGTTGGCGGGCACCGGGCACTCTACATCGGGCGCATGCGCCATCTGATCCCCTTTCTGCCCAAACCGCCGCTTGTGTCCGTTCTGCGCCTGTCGGGCATGATCGCCGCGGGGCCGCGCGGCACGCTGTCGGACGCGGCGCTGGCCCCGCTTGTGGAACGCGCGTTCCGGCGCGGCAGGCCGCGGGCGGTGGCGCTGATCCTCAATTCCCCCGGCGGATCGCCGGTGCAATCCTCGCTGATCGCGGCACGCATCCGCAGGCTTGCGGATCAGCACAAGCTGCCGGTCCACGCCTTTGTCGAGGATGTGGCCGCCTCGGGCGGGTATTGGCTGGCGACGGCGGCGGATGACATATGGGTCGATCCGGTGTCGGTGGTCGGATCGATCGGGGTGATTGCGGCGGGCTTTGGCTTTCACGAACTGATCGCGCGGCATGGCATCGAACGCCGGGTACACACGGCCGGCACCTCGAAAAGCTTTCTTGACCCCTTCCGCCCCGAACGCCCCGAGGATGTGGCCCGCCTTGACGCGCTGATCGAACCGATGCACCGGGTGTTCATCGATCAGGTGAAGGCGCGGCGCGGCACCCGGCTGGCCGCCGACCGGGATCTGTTCAACGGCGATATCTGGCTGGGACAGGGCGCGGTGGATGTGGGGCTGGCCGATGGGGTGGGCCACGCGGTGCCCCGGCTCAAGGAAATTTACGGCGACAAGGTGCGCCTGGTCGCCTATGGCCCGCGCCGGTCGCTGTTTCAACGGCTGGCGGCCGAGGCGCTGACAGGGGCGGTTGACGCGGCCGGGGAACGGGCGTTGCGCGCCCGCTACGGGTTGTGACCGGATGGTAAAGGTCATCACCTTCTTTCTGATCGGCATGGTGGTGCTGGCGATGTTCGGCAAGCTGCGCCTGCCCGGCAATCCTTTGGGAAAGGGCGCGCGGCGCGGCGCGGCCCGCATCGCACGGCCCGCAAAGTGCAGCACCTGCGGGCGGCACATCATCGGCAAGGGCCCCTGCCCCTGCCAACAGCCCCGCAATGGAAAGACGTGATCCGTGCTTCATGACTTTGGACTTGTGGCCGTCGGCCTGCTGCTTTTGGTGTTTACCGGCGATGCGTTGGTGCGCGGCGCGGTCAACCTGAGCCTGCGGTTGGGGATACCGCCGCTGATCGTGGGGCTGACGGTGGTGGCCTTTGGCACCTCTGCCCCCGAATTGCTGGTGTCGGTGCAGGCGGTGCTGCTGGGCGCGCCCGGCATCGCGCTGGGCAATGTGGTGGGGTCGAACATCGCCAATATCCTGCTGGTGATGGGCATTCCGGCACTGATTTCGGCGATCCACATACGCGATGCGAACTGTCAGAAAAGCTATCTGATGATGATCGCGGCGTCGGTGCTGTTCATCGTGCTGGCCTGGTTCGGCCCGCTGATCTGGTGGCACGGGCTGATCCTGCTGGGTGGTCTTGCGCTGATGCTTTCCGACAATTTCCACCATGCCCGCAACCACCGCCGCGATGCGCGCGCCGCGAAAGCGGCCGCACTACAGGCGGCGGCGGGGGCCGAGGTCGCCGATCTGGAAGGCGCCGACCTTTCGATGCCATCCTGGAAGATCGCGGTTTTCATCCTGATCGGGCTGGTCGGCCTGCCGCTGGGCGCCGATTTCCTGGTGGACGGCGCGGCAAGTATCGCCCGCACCTTTGGCATGAGCGAAGAGGTCATCGGCCTGACGCTGGTGGCCGTCGGCACGTCGCTGCCCGAACTCGCCGCCACCACCGCCGCCGCCTTTCGCCGCGAGGCGGGGATGGCGGTGGGCAATGTCATCGGGTCGAACATGTTCAACCTGCTGGGCATCCTTGGGGTCACGGCGCTGATCGGCCCGCTGCCCTTCACCCCGGCGATGCTGCACATGGATCTGTGGGTGATGCTGGCGGCTGCGGTCGCGATGGCGCCGTTCATATACAGGGGCTGGGCGATCACCCGCGGCTGGGGCGTGGTCTTGATTGGCTGTTATGCGGCCTATGTCGCGGTATTGATGGGCTGAAACGGGGGAAGGGCATGGCGCGGGCACTGGTCACCGGGGCGGGCAAACGGCTGGGGCGCGCGATGGCGCTGTATCTGGCGGCGCGGGGCCATGATGTGGCGGTGCATTACGCCACCTCGCAGGGTGACGCCGCCGATGTGGTGGCCCGGATCGCCGCCATGGGCCGCAGCGCCACCGCCCTGCGCGCCGATCTTCTGATCGAGGATCAGACCGAAGCCCTGATCGCGCGCGCCGCCGATGCGCTGGGCGGGCCGCTGGATGTGCTGGTCAACAATGCCTCGATCTTTGAACATGACGGCATCGGCACCCTGACGCGGCAAAGCTGGGACAGGCACATCGAATCGAACCTGCGCGCGCCCGTGGTCCTGACCCAGGCCTTTGCCGCGCAATCCCCCCGCGCCGGATGCGATGCGCGGGGCGAGCCGGTGGCGGGCGGGCTGGTCGTGAACATGATCGATCAGCGCGTGCGCAAACTGACCCCGGAATTCATGAGCTATACAATCGCCAAGATGGGCCTTTGGGCCTTTACCCGCACCGCCGCGCAGGCGCTTGCCCCCGATATCCGCGTCAACGCCATCGGCCCCGGCCCCACCCTGCAAGGCAGCCGTCAAAGCGATGCGCATTTCGCCGCGCAGCGCGCCAAATGCGTTCTGGGGCGCGGCGCCAATGCCGATGAAATATGCGCGGCGCTTGGGTTTTTTCTGGATGCGCCATCGGTCAGCGGTGAATTGATCTGCGTGGATGGCGGCCAGCATCTGGCCTGGCGCACCGCCGATATCGTGGGTCTGGAATAAGGGTTTCACGGCCCGTGTTCTTGACTTGTCCACCACGGGCCCAGACGTTACAAACATGTTACGAAATTGTCAATGTTTTCAGACATTTGCGCGACGTCGTAAAATATTATGTTATTTTACAATGCCTTAAACTGACGCCCAAAAATTGGGCAGACCGATGAACCGGGCGGAAAACAAGGGAAAAATCCGCATGACCCAAAGTTGCCAACAAACTTATCCACAGAAACCGTGGACGGAATTTTGCTTGTCATACCGGTCGTAAGGTTGCAGCAACATCACAGAATCGACCGCAGGACCGGTCGCAGGATCGAACGTTGACCAGATGGTAAGCCAGGACGAAACCCAACCCGAACCAGCCCCGGTCGATGCCACCGATGCGCCGCCCCCCGATGCGCCGCCAAGGGGCCACCGGGTGATCCACGGCTATCTCGCCTCGCTCGATGGCTCGCCGGGCGTTTACCGGATGCTGGATGATCAGGCGCGGGTGCTTTACGTCGGCAAGGCGCGCAACCTGCGCCGCCGGGTTGCGAATTATGCAAAACCCAGCGGCCATTCGGCGCGCATCGCGCGGATGATTTCCGAAACCACCACGATGATGTTCCTGACCACGCGCACCGAAACCGAGGCGCTGCTGCTGGAACAGAACCTGATCAAGCAGCTTAAACCGCGCTACAACGTGCTGCTGCGCGATGACAAATCCTTTCCCAACATCCTTGTGGCCAAGGATCACGCCTTTCCCCAGATCAAGAAACACCGGGGCCGCAAGACCGAAAAAGGCAGCTATTACGGCCCCTTCGCCAGCGCCAGCGCCGTCAACCGCACGTTGAATCACCTGCAACGGGTGTTCTTGCTGCGCAACTGCACCGATGCGGTGTTTTCCAGCCGCTCGCGCCCCTGCCTGCTGTATCAGATCAAGCGCTGCTCCGCCCCCTGCACCGGGCTGATCAGCGCCGGGGATTACGCGCGGCTGGTCAACGATGCCGAACGGTTCCTGTCGGGCCGGTCCACCGCCATTCAGGCCGATCTTGCGCGCGACATGGCGGCGGCCTCCGAAGCGATGGAATATGAACGCGCCGCGGCGCTGCGCGACCGTATCCGGTCGCTGACGCAGGTGCAGCAGGTGCAGGGCATTAACCCCGCATCGGTCGCCGAGGCCGATATCATCGCCCTGCATCTGGAAGGCGGGCAGGCCTGCGTGCAGGTGTTCTTCATCCGCGCCAACCAAAGCTGGGGCAACCGCGATTACTATCCCCGCACCGGTGCCGGCGCCGATGAGGCCGAGATACTCGAGGCGTTTCTGGCCCAGTTCTATGATGACAAGACGCCCGCGCGGCTGATCCTGCTGTCGCACCCGATCGAGAACACCGATCTGATGGTCGATCTTCTGTCGCAACGCGCCGGGCGCAAGGTGGAAATCACCGTGCCAAAACGCGGCGAAAAGGTCGCCCTGCTGGAAAACGCCGCGCGCAACGCCCGCGAAAGCCTGGCGCGCCGCATGGCCGAAAGCGCCAGCCAGACCCGGCTGCTTGCCGGCCTGGCCGAGGCTTTCGGCCTTGATGCCCCGCCCAGACGGATCGAGGTTTACGACAATTCCCACATTCAGGGCACGCACGCCGTGGGCGGCATGATCGTGGCCGGGGCGGAGGGGTTCCTGAAAAGCCAGTACCGCAAATTCACCATCCGGGGCGACGGCATCACGCCGGGCGACGATTTCGGCATGATGAAAGAGGTGCTGACCCGCCGTTTCGAACGCCTGCTGAAAGAAGACCCTGACCGCAGCACCGAAAACTGGCCCGATCTTTTGCTGATCGACGGCGGCGCGGGGCAGGTTTCGGCGGTGGCGGGGATCATGGCCGATCTGGGGGTGGAGGATATCCCCATCGTCGGCGTGGCCAAGGGCATCGACCGCGACGCGGGCAAAGAGGAATTCCACCGCCCCGGCGCCCGCCCCTTTGCGCTGCGCCACACCGACCCGGTGCTTTACTTCATCCAGCGCCTGCGCGACGAGGCGCACCGCTTCGCCATCGGCGCCCACCGCGCCAAACGCGCGCAGGCCTTTGGCGCCACACCCCTTGACGAGGTGCCGGGCGTGGGCGCCGCGCGCAAACGCGCGCTTCTGGCGCATTTCGGATCGGCCAAGGCGGTGACGCGCGCGGGGCTGAAGGATTTGCAGGCGGTCGAAGGTATCTCTGCCGCCATCGCCCAGAAGATCCACGATCATTTCAACACCCGCGACTGACCCGCGTGACCCGCACCCGCGCGGGGCGCGTGAATTTCGGTACACTTTTGCCCGATTCCGTGCCAGGGTTGCGCAGGCGACCGGCAAAGTATTGGCTGTCGTTAATGGTTTTTACGATGCGGGGCGCGCGCGCCCTGCGGTTTTATGACGGTGGGACAGCCCATGGCCGATGACAAGGATCTTTCCGGTCTTGACTGGTTCAAGAGAAATCACGCGAAATACCCCAACAGCGCCAAGATCGCGGATCTTGACAGCGGCTTCAAAAGCAACGTCAAGGCGTTTACCGATGCCCTCAAGGCGGCGGGGGCAAAGGTTACCGTTTCGGCAACCCTGCGCAATCCAAAGCGCGCGGCGCTGATGCATTGGGCCTTCAAGGTGGCCAAGGGCAAGGTCAAGGCCGCAGCGGTGCCCAAGATCGCCGGGGTCAGGATTACCTGGGATCACGGGGATGACAGCAAAAGCGTGGCGGCTGCGGCGGAAATGGTCGGCAAATCGGGTTTCAACATCGCGTTTCAACCCAGCCTGACCAGCCGCCATATTCAGGGCAAGGCGATCGACATGACAATCACCTGGTCTAAATCACTGACCATCAAGAACCGGAAAGGCGAAGACGTGACCATAGACTCGGCGCCAACCAATGGCCGCAACAAGGAACTGCACAAGGTCGGCGCCACCTATGGCGTGGTCAAGCTGGTCAGCGACCCGCCGCACTGGTCGACGGACGGCAGATGATGCGCCGCGCCCTCCTTGGC
>JACIYW010000097.1 GCA_014359745.1 Paracoccaceae bacterium
ACCAAAAGTCCCACTTTTTCCCAACCGGACAAATGGTGGGGCAACCCAACCCCACAACCAATTGGTAAAATTAACAATTATGCGTTATATGGTGCCCGGGGGCGGATTTGAACCACCGACACGAGGATTTTCAGTCCACTGCTCTACCCCTGAGCTACCCGGGCACGGGCAAGCAAATCGCTTGGGTGTCGGTGTATTAGGCGAGGCGCGGGGGGCTGTCCAGAGGGGGGCGGCAAATAATTGGGCGGCGCTGGCAAAAGCCTTTGGCCGCGCGGGAATTCGGCCCCGTACCTACCCCCGTATCCGGCGCTCGCGCCGCCCTTCCCACAGCCAGGCGCCGATTGCCAGCAGCGCCGCGATCAGCAGCATCAGCCAGGCGGGCAGCAGCGGCTGCACGGTGATATCTGCCGTCACATAGGCGCCGCGCGGGGTGATCCCGATCCAGCCGCGCCCCGCCGCCGCGCGCCCGGCGCTGACCTGCCGCACGTCGGGCACCCCGTCTTCCAGCCGCAGGGTGCCGCCGCGCGTCGGCGTGACAAGCGGCTTGATCCGGGCATCTGTCGCCACGGTTTCCTCGAATTCGCGCGGGGCCGAGGGGCCAAGCGCGATCACCCGTTCGGCACCGCCTTCGGCCAGCCGGTAAAGCCCGATGTCGGGGGCCTGCCAGTCGGCGGCAAAGCGGCCGGGCGCGGTTTCAGCCAGTGGCAGCACCGTCACCGCGCCATCGGGGCCGGTGATCGTGACCTCGCGCGGGCCGTCGCCCAGGGTGCGGCGGGTGATGGCCAGGGTCTGCCCCTCGGCGGTGGCGGTCAGCGCCTCTTCCTCAAGGTCGGGTTCCTTCATCATCCAGTGCGCCAGGCGGCGCAGCAGTTCCAGTTGCGGCCCGCCCCCCTCAAAGCCGCGCCCCCAAAGCCAGGCCTGATCCGAGGCCAGCAGCGCCACGCGCCCCGCCCCCACCCGATCCAGCAGCAACAGCGGCCGGTCATCGGCGCCGGTCATCACCACCTCGGCCTCGGGGGTGGGGGTTACATCGACCAGGCGGAACCAGCGGCCCCAGCCGGGGGTGTCGGCGTCGGCGCCCCCCGCCGTGGTCGCCGCCGTGGTCGCGGCTTCTTGCAGGCCCGCCGTCACCGGGTGCTTTGCCCCCAGCGGTGCCACACGCGGCAGATAGCCGCGTTCGATCACCTGCGCGGTCGGCGCGCCCGGCAGCACCTCTGCCAGGGACGACCGATACAGGCTGTCGGCCGATCCGAATTCCGGCCCGGCGGCCACCAGAACCGCGCCGCCGCCGCGCACATAATCGCGCACATTGTCCAGATAGGATGCGGGCAGGATGCCGCGCCTGCGATAGCGGTCAAAGATGATCAGATCGAATTCGCCGATCTTGTCGACAAACAGTTCGCGCGTGGGAAAGGCGATCAGCGACAACTCACTCACCGGCACGCCATCCTGTTTTTCGGGCGGGCGCAGGATGGTGAAATGCACCAGATCGACCGAGGCGTCGGATTTCAGCAGGTTGCGCCATGTGCGTTCGCCCGCATGCGGTTCCCCCGACACCAGCAGCACCCGCAGCCGGTCGCGCACGCCGTTGATCTGCACCACCGCGACATTGTTGCGGTCGGTCAGCTCGCCTTCGGTCAGCGCGACCGAGAATTGCAGCACGTTCAGCCCGCCATGATCCAGCGTGACCGGCAGCGCCAGATCCTCGTTCACCGGAACCCGGAATTCCTGCGCGGGGCCACCATCGACGGCGATCGACAGCAGGGCGGTGCCCGTCACCGATGCGGGCACCGCGCCCTGATCCTCGATATGCAGGGTCAGGGTGACCTGTTCGTTGATGATCGCATAGGCGGGGGCGTTTTTCACGATCAGCCGCCGATCCCAGTCGGTCCCGCGCCCGGTCAGAAGCAGATGCAGCGGTGCGGGCATGTCGGGGGCGGCGGCCAGATCGTGGGCATGGCCATCGCTGATCAGGACCGCCCCGGCGATGCGCGCGCGGGGTTCGCCCGCCATCGCCTCGGACAGGGCCGACAGCAGCAGCGTGCCCGCGTTATCGGGCCCGTCGCCGACGCGCACCACCCGCAATTCGGTGTCGGGCAACGCCGCCACCTGGGCGCGCAGATTTTCCAGCGCCGCACCGGTCTGCGCGGGGCGGTCGCCGATCTTCTGGCTGGCGCTTTCATCGACAACGGCGATGACGATATCCGACAGGGGCTGGCGTTCCTCGCGCTGCAACGCGGGGTTCAGCACCGCCGCGATCAGCACCAGCGCCGCCGCCGCGCGCAGCCACCACCCCGACAGCCCGCGCCACAGCGCCACCGCCACCGCCAGCACCGACAGCGCCGCCCCCGCCCAGATCAGCGCCAGCGGCACCAGCGGGTCAAGGATCACCGAACCGTCCATCATTGCCCCAGCCTGTCAAGCAACGCGGGCACATGCACCTGATCGGATTTGTAGTTGCCGGTCAGCACATGCATCACCAGGTTGATCCCGAACCGCACCGCCATCTCGCGCTGCCGGTTCCCGGCGAAACCGCGCCCGACCGGCAGCACCGGCTGGCCGCGTTCATCCAGCGCCCAGGCCGCCGCCCAGTCATTGCCGCCGATGACCACCGGTGTCACCCCGTCGTTGAGGTTGCGAAACGGCATCCCCTCGGCGCGTTCGGCATCGGGGGGGGCGGCCTCTACCCAGACATCGCGGCCCATGAACCGGCCCGGAAAATCCGACAAAAGATAAAAGGTGCGCGTCAGCACATGATCGGATGGCACCGGTTCCAGCGGCGGAATATCCAGCGGGGCCGCCAGTTGCTGCAACTTGCGCCCGTTGGCCGAGGCGGCACCGAACCCGGCGATATCGGCATCGCGCGTGTCAAAGACAATCATGCCACCATTGCGCAGATAGGCATTCAGGCGCGCATAGGCCTGATCCGAGGGCTGCGGCTGCGACGGCGTGACCGGCCAGTAGAGCAGCGGAAAGAACGCAAGCTCATCGCGTTCCAGATCGACCCCGATCGCCTCGCCCGGCTCTACCGCCGTGCGCTGAAACAGATGCGCCGACAGCCCGCGCAGCCCCGCCTGACTGATCCTGTCAAGCGCGACATCCCCGGTCAGCACATGCGCCAGAACCACCTTCGACGTGGCGCGGAGGGCGAAGGCATCGGCGGTTTGCGTCCCTTGCGCCGTGCCCGGCGCGGGCACCCCCGCCGCCAGCGCCAGCAGCAGCAGCGCCGCCGTGCCCGCCACGCGCCGCCCCAACAAGCCGCCCAGCGCCAGCGAGGCCACGATATCCACGATGAGCGCCAGCAGCGCCGCCGCCAGGAACCATCCCTTGAGCGGGGCCTCGCGCGCCGCCGAAAGCCCCTCGACCACCACCCAATCGGGCCAGCGCGCCGGGGCCAGAACCCTGTCGGCGCCGATCACGTTCAACGCGATCTGCCGCGCGCCGCTGGCGTACACCCCCGGCGGCACCCCAGCACTTGCGCCTGAACCCGTCAGCGCCGCCGCCAGATCGGCGCCCTCGACCCCCGGCAGGTCGGTGGCCTTCGACACCGTGCCAAACCCGTCGATCCGGCGCACCGGCACCCAGACCCGCCCTTCGATGTCATCGGCCACGGGCGCGCCGGGGCGGGTGGAAACCGCCAGCCGTTCCAGCATCTGCACGAACAGCCCCGACAGCGGCAGCGACGACCATTCGGCATTGGCGGTGACGTGAAACAGAACCACCTGCCCCTGCCCCAGCCGCGACCGCGTGACCAGCGGCGTGCCGTCTTGCAGCGCGGCGATGGTGCGGTTGGCGAGATCGGGGTCGGGTTGCGCCAGAACCTGCGCCGAGACCTGCACATCGTCCGGGATATCCAGCCCGAAAAACGGCGACCCGTCGCCAAAGGCCCGCAGGGATTTCGGCGCGCCCCAGCTCATGGCGCCCCCGACCGATCGGCCCCCGGCCCGCAGACGCACCGGCAACAGCGGATCGGCCGCGTCGCGCGCCACGTCGCTTGCCGCCAGGCGCGGCCCGGCAAAGCGCACCAGCATGCCGCCCGCCCCGACCCAATCGGTCAGCGCGTCGGCGTCAGCTTGCGCCAGTTGCGCCACATCGGCCAGCACCACCACATCGGGTGCGGCGGGCAAAAGCTGCGCGATATCGGCGCCCTCGATCAGGTCACTTGTCGGCGCAAGCGCCTGATGCAGATAGAAAAGCGGCGACAGCAGGTCCAGCCCCTCGCGGTCGGCGCGCCCCGAAACCAGCGCCACCTTGCGCCGTTTGAGCGCGTCATCGGTCAGCGCCACCGCGCCCGCTGATCGCAGCCCCCCGTTCTGAAAGCCCCCGATCTGAAAGCGGGTGATGCGGTTGCGCAATTCGCCGGGCAGCACCAGCGCGGTTTCGGCCGTGGTCTCGCCCGCCTCGAACGTGATGGGTGCGCGTGCCAGTTCCCGCTCGATCCCCAGGGGATCGGGGCCATGCGCGACGATCACCGCCTGATCGGCGCCGCCTGCCCGCGCGCGCAGCGCCGTCAGCCGCACCTCGCCCTCTTCGAACCGGGCGGGGCGCAGCGCCAGCGTGGCGCGCCCCCCCTCGAACACCCGCACCGATCCGCGCGCCTCAAGGGCGGCCAGCAGCGGCGCGCGCGACGCCCGGTCCAACCCGTCCGACAGCCAGAACGTATCGAACGCCCCCGCAGGCAGTGTCGCCGCAAAATGATCCATCGCGGCGGGATCGGGCGCATGGGGCCGGGGTGTGAGGCCGGGCAGGCGCGTGGCCCACAGATCGGCGGATTGAAAGGCGGGCGCCTGCGCGGGCGGATCGGTCAGCAACACCACCGCAACCGCGCGCCCGCTGCGCCCCGCCTCTTCCAGCGCCTGCGCGATGCGGGTGGTGCGGATCGTCCAGGACGGCGCATCGGCCCAGGTGCCATCGGCCAGGATCAGCAACGGCCCGCTGCGCGACGCCTGCACCTGCGGGTTCAGCACCGGCCCGGCAAAGCCGATGATCAGCGCCGCAATCGCCAGGATGCGCAGCAACAGCAGCCACCACGGGGTTCTGTCGGTCTGATGCGCGTCATCGCGCAGGCCCAGCAGCAGCGTGATGCCCGGAAACCGCCGCCTGACCGGCGCGGGCGGCACCGCGCGCAGCACGAACCACAGCACCGGCAGCGCCAGCAGCCCCAGCAGAAGCCAGGGCGCGGTAAAGCCGACGGGGCCGATAATCCACATCAATTCCGCCTTTCAAGCGCCTGATAAAGCCACAAAAGCGCCGATTGCGCCGGGGTATCGACATGGTGGCACAGATACAGCCACCCGGTGCGTTCCGCCAACAGCGCCAGCCGGTCCTTGCGTTCGGCCAGACGGTCGCGATAGCGGTCGCGCAGGTCGCCGGCCTTCAGGGTTTCAAACCGGATCGCGCCGGACATGCTTTCAAAGATGGTGCGCCCGTCAAAGGGAAACGCCTCTTCCGACGGGTCCAGCACCTGCACCAGCGCCCCCTTGACGCCGCGATCTGCCGCCGATGTAAGAGCGCCCTCTACCGCGCTGATATCGCCAAGGAAATCCGATATGAACACCGCGCGCGAATGCGGGGGGATGCCGCGCGCGTCCGGGGTGCCATAGTCTTGCGCGCCCGACACCGCCAGCGCCGCGGCGATGCGCGCCACCTGCGCCTGCCCCGACCGTGGCGGCGCCAGCGGCCCGGTCAGGCCCACCCGCTCCCCCCCCCGCACCAGAAGCACCGTCAGCGCCAGCGCCAGCAGCCGCGCCCGCGCCGCCTTTTCCTCAAGCCCGCGGCTTGCATACTGCATGGACCGGGCATCATCGACCCACAGCAACACCGACTGCGCCGCCTGCCATTCGCGTTCGCGCACGAAATGCGCATCCCCCCTTGCCGAGCGCCGCCAGTCAACCAGCCGCGCGCCATCGCCCGCATGGGCGGGGCGATATTGCCAGAACTCATCGCCCATCCCCGCCCGCCTGCGCCCGTGATCGCCCAGCAGCACCGTGGCCGCCAGATGATCCGCCGCCGCCAGAAGCGGCGGCAGATGCGCCGAAAGCCCTTCAGCCCGCGCGCGCAGATCGGCGGCGGCGGTCACGCCGCGGCCTCGATCCCGCCCACGCGCGCCGCGACCCCGGCAATCAGCCCGCCCAGGCTTTCGCCCCGCGCCCGCGCCGCAAAGCTCAGCGCCATGCGATGCGTCAGCACCGGCACCGCCAGATCGACCACATCATCCACCGAAGGCGCCAGCCGCCCGTCCAGCAGCGCCCGCGCCCGCACCATCAGCATCAGCGCCTGCGCCGCGCGCGGCCCCGGCCCCCAACTGACCGAGGCGCGCACCTCGGGCGTTGCCGCCGCGTCCAGGGGGCGGCAGGCGCGCACCAGATCAAGGATCGCGTCCATCACCCCATCCCCCACCGGCATGCGCCGCACCAGGGTTTGCGCGGCCAGCAGATCGCTGCCCGAAAACACGTTGACCGATTGCGCATCGTCAACGCCGGTGGTGGCAATCAGGATATCGCGTTCGGTGGCGCGGTCGGGGTAATCGACATCGATCTGCACCAGAAACCGGTCAAGCTGTGCCTCGGGCAGCGGATAGGTG
Organism: Paracoccaceae bacterium; assembly: GCA_014359745.1. Classification (GTDB taxonomy): domain Bacteria; phylum Pseudomonadota; class Alphaproteobacteria; order Rhodobacterales; family Rhodobacteraceae; genus JACIYW01. The sequence continues at coordinate 6,584 of JACIYW010000097.1, forward strand.
CCTTCCTGTTCAATGGGGTTCTGCGTGGCCAGCACATGAAACGGCTGCCCAAGGGCGCGGTGCTGGCCCGCAATCGTCACCTCGCGTTCCTGCATGGCCTGCAACAGCGCCGATTGGGTGCGGGGGCTGGCGCGGTTGATCTCGTCTGCCAGCAAGAGCTGGCAAAAGATCGGCCCTTCGATGAAACGAAACGCCCGGCTGCCGTCAGCCGCGGTTTCCAGCACTTCCGAGCCGAGAATATCGGCGGGCATCAGGTCGGGGGTGAACTGCACCCGGTTGCCCTCAAGACCCATCACCGTGGAAAGCGTATCCACCAGCCGCGTCTTGCCAAGGCCCGGCAGCCCGATCAAAAGCGCGTGCCCCCCGCACAGCAGCGCGGCCAGCGTCAGTTCCACCACCCGCGGCTGTCCGATGAAGCGGTGGTTGATACTGGCCCTGGCGGAGGCCAGTTTTTCGCCCAGATCGCCGATCTCGCTGATCAGCCCCTGATCATCGGTTTGCGCAACGGCCATGACACAGACTCCCTCTCGCCCTATATGGGTATAGTGAACCAGATAATCCGGACAGGAAAAATGGCAAAATCAGACCTGCAACAAAACACCGTTACCCCATCGGCGGAAAATATCGCAACCGCGGCACGCAAGGCCGCGAAAGGCGGCCTGCCGCCGGTGCACCTGTGGGATCCGCCGTTTTGCGGCGATCTTGACATGCAGATCAAACGCGACGGGACGTGGTTCTATCAGGGCACACCGATCGGGCGCCCGGCGCTGGTGCGGCTGTTCTCGACCATCCTCAAACGCGAAGGCGATCGCTATTACCTTGTCACCCCGGTGGAAAAGGTCGGTATCACCGTGGATGACGCGCCGTTTGTGGCGGTGGATTTCACCGCCACCGGCCAGGGCCGCGCGCAGGAACTGACCTTTGTGACCAATGTCGGCGACAGCGCCACCGCAGGCCCCGATCACCCGATCCGCGTTATCCGCGATGCGCAAACCGGCGAACCCGCGCCCTATGTGCTGATCCGCGCCAATCTTGAGGCGCTGATCGATCGCAAAAGCTTTTACCGTCTGGCCGATCTGGGCCAACACGCGGATGTGAACGGCCGGGGCTGGTTCGGCCTCTGGTCGGGGGGGGCGTTTTTTCCCATGATCCCCTCGGACGAGTTACCATCGGGTTAACGTGCGGGGGATATCGGATGACCAGACCACTTGCAGTGATCATCGGGGTGGGTGACGGGCTTTCGGCCTCGCTGGCGCGCGCACTTGCCGGGCGGGGCCATGATCTGGTGCTTGCGGCGCGCAGCGCGGACAAGATGGCGGCGCTGGCCCGCGACACCGGCGCCGCCACGCATCAGCTCGACGCCAGCGATCCGGCGGCGGTGGCGGCGCTGTTTGACGGGTTGGCACAGGCACCGCGCGTGGTGATCTACAACCCCTCGGCACGGGTGCGCGGCCCGATCACCGACCTTGACCCCCAAGAGGTGCGCAGCGCGATCGAGGTGACAGCCTTTGGCGCGTTTCTGACCGGGCAGGCGGCGGCACGCCGGATGCTGGCCACCGAACCCGTGGACGGGATGCGCGGCACCATCCTGTTTACCGGCGCGTCGGCGGGGGTGAAGGGATTTGCGCAATCGGCCACCTTTGCCATGGGCAAATTTGCGCAGCGCGGCCTTGCGCAATCCATGACCCGTGAATTGCACCCCCAAGGCATTCATGTCGCCTGGGTCAATATCGATGGCGGCATCTGCACCCCCGACCGCGGCAATCCGCCTGACAATCCCGACGCGCTGCCGCAACCCGATGCGATCGCGCAAACCTATCTGTATCTGATCGATCAGCACCGATCGGCTTGGAGCGAGGAACTGACGATTCGCCCTTGGGTTGAGCGCTTTTAGGCAAGAACACATTTTGCGGTATTTCGCCAAATATGAAAGAAATTTATTTTATATCAATATCTTGCTGTGCGGGTGTTTCGCGTGCGAAACATACGTGTGCAACCATGCGGGACCACCTGCGCGCCCACGCTGATTGGTGCGGGGCACAAAAGCCGCTAAGATAGCCAAAACGACGGGAGGGCGACCATGGGACAGCTTGTTGACGGTATCTGGCACACAAACTGGTATGACACCAAGTCAACGGATGGCAAATTCGTGCGCCCCACTTCGCCCTTTCGCAACTGGGTCACCGCAGATGGCGGTGCCGGCCCTTCCGGTGAGGCTGGGTTCAAGGCCGAAAGCGGGCGCTATCATCTTTATGTGGCCTATGCCTGCCCCTGGGCGCATCGCGCGCTGATCTTTCGCGCGATCAAGGGGTTGGCCGACCATATCGATGTGTCGGTCGTCCATCCCGACATGATGGAAGACGGCTGGTCCTTCGCCACCGACTATCCCGGCAGCACCGGCGACAGGCTGTATGGTGCCGCATTCCTGCGCGACCTCTACACCCGCGCGGTGCCCGACATGACCGGCCGCGTCACGGTGCCGGTGCTTTGGGACAAGGCGCAGGACACGATCGTAAGCAACGAATCCTCCGAAATCATCCGCATGTTCAATTCCGCTTTCGACGGGCTGACCGGCAACAGCGATGATTACTGGCCAAAGGATCTGCGCGCCGCGATCGAACCGGTCAATGACCGCATTTATAACACCCTGAACAACGGCGTCTATCGCTGCGGCTTTGCCACCAGCCAACACGCCTATGACGAGGCGGTCTATCCGCTGTTCGATACGCTGGACTGGCTGGAGGACCGGCTGTCAACCCACCGCTATCTGATGGGCGACCGGCTGACCGAGGCCGACTGGCGGCTGTTCACCACCCTGATCCGCTTTGATCCGGTCTACCATCTGCATTTCAAATGCAACCGCAAACGGTTGATCGATTATCCCAACCTCTGGGCCTATACGCGCGAACTTTACCAATGGCCGGGCGTGCGCGACACGGTGAACCTTGACCATATCGTGCGCCATTATCATTACAGCCACGAAACCATAAACCCCTACCGGATCATCCCGATCAACCCGGTCCTGGATTACGACGCCCCACACCGGCGCGGCTGACGCGTGTTGCGCCCGACGTATCCGCACCCTGACCGCACAAGAAAACACTTGCTCATTTCATCTTGTTTCATCTTGGCTCAAATACTCATTTTCCACACCCGCCGCGCGCGCGCCGGTGAATGAAATGCCGCCACTGACTGAAATCCCCTGACCTGTCAGGACGCGCGGCCGTGGTATTCCACCATCATCGCCAGATCATCGGGCGGGGTGGCCTTGGGCAGAAAGGCGCAGGCGTTGGGGCTGTGGTTGAAGATCGACCCATCGGAAAACACCCGCGCCCCGGTGACGAACACAACCCGCGCATCGGGGCGGCGGTAGCTGGCGAAATCGGCCACCGCCAGGGCGCTGCCATTGGCCAGAATCAGGTCAAGCACGATCACCTGAATGTCATGATGGCGCAGAACATCCACCGCCTCGGCCTGATCGGTGGCAAGAAACACCTTTTCGGCAAACACGGCGATGCGGCTGCGCCAATCCTCTGTCAGGGTCTGGTTCGGCTCGACGATAAGAACCTGCATAGCCAATCCCGCCCCAACCCGGCTTCCCTGCGGAACGCGGCATACCGCATTTGAATTTCTGTATCTGATAGATCATTTTATCACGAAAAAGCGAGGCTGGCATCAACTTTGGACGCCGTGGCGGCGGTTTCAGCGATTTACAGCCTATGGTCGCAAAATCCCGCGTGGCCTTGACGCAGGCCGATGATGATGCTGACCTGTGCCCGACACAAGAACACGAGGCATGATGCGCACCATTCCGGTTCTGGCAACGCTGCTTTTGCTGATCCCCGCCAGCTTGGCGGCGCAGGGGTGCGGCGGAAGCTTTGACAGTTTTGTCAAGGGCCTGCGGGCCGAGGCGCTGGCGCGGGGCCATCCGCCTGCGGTGGTTGACGCATTCTTTCGCGGCGCGCGGCACGATGGGGCGGTGTTGCGGGCCGACCGGGCGCAGGGGGTGTTCCGGCGGACGTTCCTCGATTTTTCCCGCGCTCTGATCAGCGCCGACCGGATGCGCAAGGGCACCGACCATGCCCGCCGCCATGACGCGCTTTTCGACCGGGCAGAGCGGGAGTATGGCGTTTCTCGCGGCATCCTGCTGGCGTTCTGGGCGTTCGAGACCGATTTCGGCGCGGTGCAGGGCGATTTCAACACCCGCGACGCGCTGATCACGCTGGCGCATGATTGTCGGCGGCCGGACCTGTTCCGCCCGCAAATCCTTGCCGCGCTGGAACTGGCCCGGCGCGGCGAATTTGATCCCGACCGCACCACCGGGGCCTGGGCGGGGGAAATCGGGCAGGTGCAGATGCTGCCCGCCGATATTCTGGAACGCGGCGTGGATGGCGATGGTGACGGGCGCGTCACGCTGAAAACCTCGGTGCCCGATGCGATCCTGTCGGGGGCGCGGCTGCTGCGCGATCTGGGCTGGCGCGCCGGTCAGCCCTGGCTGCAAGAGGTGGTGGTGCCCGGCGATTTCGACTGGGCGAAAAGCGGGCTGGACAAGGAATTGAGCGTGGGCGACTGGGCCGCGCTGGGGATCACCCCCCGCAACGGCCCCCTGCCCCGCGATCTGCGCGCGGCATTGCTGCTGCCGCAGGGGCGCAAGGGGCCGGCGTTTCTGGCCTATCCGAATTTCCGGGTGCTGTTTGGCTGGAACAAGAGCTTTGTCTATGTCACCACCGCCGCCTATTTCGCCACCCGGCTGACCGGCGCGCCGGTCTATGCGGCGGGCAACCCCGATCCCGCCCTGTCAGGCGATCAGATGATCGACCTGCAACGCAGGCTGTCCGCGCGGGGCCATGATGT
>JACIYW010000098.1 GCA_014359745.1 Paracoccaceae bacterium
TGATGATGTCCATCGTCGCCATGGCAAGGCCCGCGCCGTTGACCATGCAGCCGATTTCGCCATCCAGCGCGATATAGTTCAGATCGAATTTCGAGGCGGCGAGTTCCTTGCTGTCCTCTTCGCTTTCGTCGCGCAGCGACAGGATGTCGGGCTGGCGGTAAAGGGCGTTCGAATCGAAGCCCATCTTGGCGTCGAGGCATTTCAGATCGCCCGCGTCGGTGACGATCAGGGGGTTTATCTCCAGCATCTCAGCGTCTTTTTCGACGAAAAGCTTGTAAAGCCGGTTCACCAGATCGACGCATTGCTTGACCTGCTTGCCTTCCAGCCCCAGTGCAAAGGCCACCCGGCGGCCGTGGAAGGCCTGGATGCCGGTGGCGGGGTCGATACTGAACGACAGGATCTTTTCGGGGGTGGAGGCCGCGACTTCTTCGATATCCATGCCGCCTTCGGTCGAGACGACAAAGGAGATCCGGCTGGAGCCGCGATCGACCAGCACCGCGAGGTAAAGTTCGCGCGAAATCCCGGCGCCGTCCTCGATATAGATGCGGCCGACCTGTTTGCCGGCCGGGCCGGTCTGGTGGGTGACAAGGGTGCGGCCCAGCATCTTGGCGGCTTCATTCGCCGCCTCTTCGACAGAGCGGGTCAGGCGCACGCCGCCTTTTTCGCCGGCGCTGGCCTCTTTGAAGTGGCCCTTGCCGCGACCGCCCGCATGGATCTGCGCCTTGACCACCCAGAGCGGGCCATCAAGTTCGCCGGCCGCGGATTTGGCTTCTTCGGCGCGCAGGACCACACGTCCGTCGCTGACCGGAAGGCCGTAGTCACGCAACAGCCGCTTGGCCTGGTATTCGTGGATGTTCATTCGCCGGTTCCTCGCTGTTTTTGCCTGTGGCGAACCGCCCTGGCAACGGAATGGCCGTCATATGCCATGCGGATACAGCGATTTAAAGGAAAACCGGAATTCGAAGGGGAAAAAGCGACATTTGTGATCACGGGCAAAAAATCTGTGATCACATCCATATATGCGCCAGGCGCAGTGTCCTGATCGGGGGCAGCGCGGTGGTGGGGGCTGTTGGTGCCGGAACGGCCCATGGCACCCCTGAACGCGGCAATGTTAGCCCTGGCTGCGGCCCGGCGTCAAGGTGCGGGTCAGGATCGGCCCGCCGAATGCAAAAGGCGGCCAAACGGAAAAAGGCGGCCAAACGGAAAAGGCGGCGGATTTCGGCCCGCCGCCTTTCTGGTTCATCGGGCGATGCCGGTTCAGACCAGCGAGGGGTCGATGGCCTTGCACGCCTCGACCAGGCCTTTGACGGCCTCGACCGATTTGTCGAACATTGCCTGTTCGTCCTTGTTCATGCGGATATCGACGATGCGTTCGATGCCGCCCGCGCCGATGATGGTGGGCACGCCGACATACATGTCCTTGAGGCCCAGCGCGCCGTCTACATAGGCCGCGCAGGGCAGCAGGCGTTTTTGATCCTTGAGATAGGCCTCGGCCATCTCGATCGCGCTGGCGGCGGGGGCGTAGAAGGCCGATCCGGTTTTCAGCAGGCCGACGATTTCGGCGCCGCCATCGCGGGTGCGCTGCACGATCGCGTCCAGCTTTTCCTGCGTGGTCCAGCCCATCGCCACCAGATCGGGCAGCGGGATGCCGCCAACGGTGGAATAGCGCACCAGTGGCACCATCGTGTCGCCGTGGCCGCCCAGAACGAAGGCCGTCACATCGCGCATCGAGACGTTGAATTCGGTGGCGAGGAAGTGGCGGAAGCGCCCCGCATCGAGCACGCCGGCCATGCCGACAACCTTTTCATGCGGCAGGCCGGAAAACTGGCGCAGCGCCCAGACCATCGCATCGAGCGGGTTGGTGATGCAGATCACGAACGCATCGGGGGCGTGGGCCTTGATGCCTTCGCCGACCGCTTTCATGACCTTGAGGTTGATGCCCAGAAGGTCGTCGCGGCTCATCCCCGGTTTGCGCGGCACGCCGGCGGTGACGATGCAGACATCGGCACCGGCGATATCGGCGTAATCATTGGCGCCTTTCAGGGTGGCGTCGAAGCCCTCTATCGGGCCGCTTTGCGCGATATCCAAAGCTTTGCCCTGCGGCGTGCCTTCGGCGATGTCGAAAAGGACGATATCACCAAGTTCCTTGATCGCGGCGAGATGGGCGAGAGTTCCGCCGATCTGCCCCGCGCCGATAAGCGCGATCCTGGGTCTGGCCATGAATATATCTCCGGGTCGGTTGATTGACGCGCGATGCCTAGTCGTTTCAGGGCCAACGTGCAAGGGTTCTGCGCTGTTGCAGGGGTGGGGCCGGGGGTTTGGGGCCTTTTTCGCCGGGGGCTTGCGGGATATGCCAGCAACCGATTTCCCTGCCATCGCGATCGCGGGCGATCGGTGGCGGGGTTGGCACGGTCGGGGCGGGCAGCGGCGGCGAATCGCCGTGAAAGGGCGGGATGTCAGGTTCCGGACCGGCGCGGGGGATGCCGAGGGGGTGTTGGCCGGGTGCCGTCCCTTGACCGGCACGCGTGGGGCGGGCGCGGACAAGTATTTGGACCAAGATGAAGCGAAAAAGCGTTTTCCCGGACAGTCAAGCTGCGGGCAAGCTGCGGGCAAGCTGCGGGGCTGATCAGCCGCAACACGCGCTAACCGTTCCACTTTTTGGCAAGGGCGCGCGCGCCTTCGCACAGCAAAACCGCGTCAAGCCCCACGGCGGTGAAGGTCGTGCCCGCCACGATCAGTTCGCCCAGGAACGCCGGATCAAGGGCCAGCACGCCCGCAGGTTTGCCCGCCGCCCGGATGCGGCGCACCGCCGACAGCACGGCGGCCTTTACTTCGGGATGGCCGGGCTGGCCGGGATAGCCCATGCTGGCGGCCAGATCGGCGGGGCCGATGAAGATGCCATCCACGCCGTCGGTCGCGGCGATCCCCTCTATATGATCCATCGCCGAAATCGTTTCGACCTGCACGATCAGGCACACCTCTTCATTCGCGCGGGCGGCGTAGTTGGCGACCGCGCCAAACCGGCTGGCGCGCGTGATACCGGCCGAACCGCGGATACCCTGCGGCGGATAGCGCACCGCCGCGACCGCGCGGCGCGCCTCGTCCACGGTTTGCACATAGGGTATGATCAGGGTTTGCGCGCCGATATCCAGCAGGCGCTTTATCTCTACCTCGTCCAGCGATCCGGGGCGGGCGGCGGCATGGGTCGGATAGGGCGCCACCGCCTGAAGCATCGTCTGCACGGTGGGCAGATCGGTGGGCGCATGTTCGGTGTCGATCAGCAGCCAGTCAAAGCCACAGCCCGCCAGCATTTCGGCCACGCCGCTGCCCGGCAGGGTACACCACAGGCCGATCTGCTGCGTGCGTGCCCGAAGTGCTGCCTTGAAGCTGTTCCTGGGAAGGTCCATGCGCTGCGTTCCTTGTGTTGGCAGGGTTGAAAGAGGGGGCCGCGATCAGGGGAAACCCGGCGCTGCCCGGATCGCCGCTGCCGTCGACGATCACCGCATGACCCAAGTGACACGACCCGCGCCGGTCATTGCACCAGGGTTCTGCCATGGCCACAGGTCTGGTCATCTGCCTTTCCCGATAGTCCCCGAAGTTTCGGTGCGCGATTTTCCGCCAAAGCCCTTTTGCGCCGCCCCCATTTTGCGTTACTGTCCGGATATCGAGTTGAATTGATCTCCGCCACCCGAAAAGGTGCGTCAGGCACAGTCGGCGGACAAGAGGCAGACAGCAAGGGGCTGCAAGATGACATCACGAAAACTGCGCGGGATTGCTTTCACCCTGATCATGGCCACTGTCGGCACCGCGAACGGCAGCCTGGCGGTGTTTGCACAGGAATCCACCAACAGGGTGGCGACCGAAACCGACTGGTCGGTTTTTGTCGAAGGTACGCCCAAGGAATGCTGGGGGGTGTCGGCCCCCAAGGAAACCGTGAACACCCGCGATGGCAAGATCGTCGAGGTACAGCGGGGCGATATCCTGCTGTTCGCCACTTACCGCGAGGGCAAGGGCGCGGTCAGCGAGATATCCTTTACCGGCGGCTATCCCTTTGCCCCGAATTCGACCGCCGATCTGGTGATCGGGGATGAGACATTCAACCTGTTCACCGATGGCGAATGGGCCTGGCCCGCTAATCCCGATCAGGATGCAAAGGTGATGGTTGCAATGAAAAAGGGTGTCAACGCCGTGATCACCGCCCGGTCAAGCCGGGGCACACAGACCAAGGACACCTTTTCGCTGCTGGGCTTTACCGCCGCCACCGAAGAGGCGCAAAGGCGGTGTCAGTAACCGGGTAACGCCGGTTGCGGGCCCGCTGCCCGCGGCCAAGGGCGGCAAGGCCCGCAAGCGCCGACAGGATCAGCCACAGCGCCGCGGGAAGCGGCACGGTTGGCACGGTCGGCGGTGGCGGCGACGATTGCCCCGACATCGACGTATATGACTTCAGATCGACAAGGATGGTATCGTCGGGCGGCGGCGTTGTTTCGGTGATCGGGGTGGAACCGCCCCCGCCGCCGCCAAAACCCCCGCCGCCGCCCGGCGGGCCAAAAAGCCCGCGCGGGGGGATGATAAAGCCTGGCGGCGGATTGGGGATCAGCGCCCGTGGATAGGGGGCCGGTTCGATGCCACGCGAAGACAGGAACGATTCGGGCACATCGGCGACACAGGCCGTCAGCGCATAGGCCCCGCCGCCCAGATCGGTGGGGCAGGCCGCCATCGTCTCGGCCCCGATGCAGCCAGACACCTGATTGCGCACGCCCGGAACATTGCCGTCAGCCGAGCGGCTGACACGCAAACCGCCCTGCCCAGGGCGCAGATCGGCGTCGAAAATGCCGGGGATATAGGCCCGCTCTACCCCGCCCTGCGCGTTGAAAGACACGAACACCTTGTCGGTGTGGGCTACAAACCCGCTCAGGCTGCGCAGATGGCCAAGATAGAGCGTCTCGGGGCGGTCGGGCATCCCGCAGGCCTGAAGCTGGCCGGGGGTCGCGATGGCCTCGGGGCTTTGCGGGGCATCAAAGACGGCGCGCACGATCATCGACGGGCTGTCCGCCCCGCCGTCTTCCTGCGGTGCAACAAGGGTGTCGGCGCAGGCCGCCAGCGCGGCAAGGTCGGGCGCGTCGATATGGTCGGTCACGGTGTGGCCGGTATCGCGCGACAGGCTGCGCAACACTGGCCGGGCGCCCGCATCAAAGGCCGCCGCCAGATCATCGGCCAGCGCGCCCGCGATCAGCAGGCTGTCACCCGACGGTTCCAGCAGTGCCCCGATATCGCGCGCCACACCCGCCATTTCAAGCATGATGGGTGCGCCCGGCCTTGGGCTGAACTTCAACTGAATGCGAAACGACACCGCCCCGCCCGCTACCCCGTCTGCCCCGGCGATCGCCTGAATGACGGTGGCGGGGCTGCGGATCACATCGTCAAAGGCAACCGTGGCACCATCGGCCGCGCGATACTCGGACGCGGCGATATCGATGCGGCGGCTGGCCAGACAGACGCGATCATCGGCCGTAGTCACGACCGACGCCCCGCCGGGCAGAAACCGCTGGTGAACCGCAGCACCGCGCATCGGAATTTCCGATGGCACGGTGCCCGCCACGATCACACCAGGCAAACCGATGAAAAGGGCGCAGACGTTGATGAACCGTAGCATAATGCCTGACACCCATATTAGAATCATGGCTTTACATCACCACGACCCAAAAGCCCCCAGAACCATCTTTATGCCTTTAAATTGCCACATACAACGGATGCCTTTCCTCTAACGCTCTGTTTTGGAAACAAAACTTTGAACAACACGGATATGTTTCCCTAATTGATACATTTGGGCCGGATAATTGTGTAAAAATTGCGGCAAGGGTCCGTGGCCACCCGCGCGGCAGGCAGATCGCCGCGAATCCTTTGGCATTCCCGCCCGGATACTGTAGAGGGGCGCCATGTTTGAAGGAGCATAGGATCATGCCGGTGTTGCCACCCGTCACCCAAGACATGCTGACCCTGCCGCGCAAGCTGCCCGAGGGTGGGCCGGTCAATCTGATCGGGCTGACGCGCGAGGGGCTGCGCGACGCCCTGATCACGGCGGGCACGCCCGAACATCAGGCCAGGATGCGCGCGGGCCAGATCTGGCAATGGGTCTATAACAAGGGCGTGCGCGATTTCGCGGAAATGACCAACCTTGGCAAGGATTACCGCGCAGCCCTTGCGCGCGATTTCACCCTTGATCTGCCCGAGGTGGTGTCGCGGCAGGTGTCAACCGATGGCACCCGCAAGTACCTTTTGCGCATCAATGGCGGGCATGAGGTGGAAACCGTCTATATCCCCGATGACGATCGCGGCACGCTGTGCATTTCCAGCCAGGTCGGTTGCACGCTGACCTGTTCGTTCTGCCACACCGGCACCCAGAAACTGGTGCGCAACCTGACAGCGGGCGAGATTGTCGGCCAGGTGATGATCGCGCGCGACGATCTGGATGACTGGCCGGTGCCCGGTGCGCCCCCCAACCAGACGCGGCAAATCTCGAACATCGTGCTGATGGGGATGGGAGAGCCGCTTTACAATTTCGACAACGTGCGCGACGCGATGAAGATCGTGATGGATGGCGAAGGGATTTCGCTGTCGCGCCGCCGGATTACCCTGTCCACCTCCGGGGTGGTGCCTGAAATCGCCCGCACCGCGCGGGAAATCGGCTGTTTGCTGGCGATATCCTTTCACGCCACCACCGATGCGGTGCGCGACCAGTTGGTGCCGATCAACAAACGCTGGAACATCGAGACGCTGTTGCAGACGCTGCGCGACTATCCGCGCCTGTCGAATTCGGAACGCATCACCTTTGAATATGTGATGCTGCGCGATGTGAACGACAGCGACGACGACGCGCGCAGGCTGGTCCAGTTGATCAAGGGCATCCCTGCCAAGATCAACCTGATCCCCTTCAACGAATGGCCCGGTGCGCCCTATCAGCGATCCACATGGTCGCGGATCGAGGCGTTCGCCGATATCATCCACGATGCCGGCTATGCCTCTCCCGTCCGGACGCCGCGGGGCGAGGATATCATGGCGGCCTGCGGACAGTTGAAATCGGCCACCGAACGCGCCCGCAAATCGCGCGCCGAGATCGCCGCAGAGGCGGGGCTTTAACGCCGTAACGCGCCCCTGAAACGCTTTGCAGGGCGGTGGTTTTGCGCCATAGCTGTGCCATGGCCCATGCACCCGATCCCACGCTGCCGATACGGACGATCAAGACCGAACCGGCGCAAAGCTTCAGCGATGCCGCCGCCGCCGTCGCGCGGCTGGAGGCGCTTTACAAGCAGTCCATCACCTTTCTGGCCGAAAACTTTGCCAGGGTTCTGGATGGCGGGGCGCCCGGAACCCGCTTTCGCGCCTTCTACCCCGAAATCAGGGTCACCACGACCAGCTTTGCCAAGGCCGACAGCCGGTTGAGTTTCGGCCATGTTTCGGGGCCGGGAACCTATTCGACCACCATCACCCGGCCCGATCTGTTCCACGATTATCTGGTGCAACAGATCGGGCTGTTGATGAAGAACCATTCGGTTCCGGTGTCTGTCGGCATGTCGCAAACCCCGATCCCGCTGCATTTTGCGCTGGCGGGGCAACCGGATCTGACGGTGCCCCACGATGGCATGCTGGAATTCCACCTGCGCGATGTCTTTGACGTGCCCGATCTTTCCACCACCAATGACGACATCGTCAACGGCGCCGCCTATACCCATCCCGACGGGTCTGGCCCCCTGTCGCCCTTTACCGCGCAGCGGGTGGATTATTCGCTGGCGCGGCTGGCCCATTACACGGCCACCGATCCGCAGCATTTCCAGAACCATGTCATTTTCACCAACTATCAGTTTTATATAGATGAATTCGAGACCATCGCCCGCGCCGCCCTTGCCGATCCGGCCAGTGGTTACACCGCTTTCGTCGGGCCGGGGAATGCGCAGATCACCGATGCCGGGGCGCCGCTTGCGCCTGCGCCGCGCCTGCCGCAGATGCCGACCTATCATCTGAAACGTCCGGGCGGGGCGGGGATCACGCTGGTCAATATCGGCATCGGCCCGTCGAACGCAAAAACCGCGACCGATCATATCGCGGTTCTGCGCCCGCATGCCTGGCTGATGCTGGGCCATTGCGCGGGGCTGCGCAATTCGCAAAGCTTGGGGGATTTCGTGCTGGCGCATGCCTACCTGCGCGAGGATCATGTGCTGGATGACGATCTGCCGATCTGGGTGCCGATCCCGGCGCTGGCGGAAATTCAGATCGCATTGCAAGAGGCGGTGGCCGAGGTGACAAGGCTGGAGGGGTTCGAGTTGAAGCGCATCATGCGCACCGGCACCGTCGCCACCATCGACAACCGCAACTGGGAATTGCGCGACCAATCCGGCCCGGTGCAGCGGCTGAGCCAGTCGCGCGCCATCGCGCTGGATATGGAAAGTGCGACGATCGCGGCCAACGGCTTTCGGTTCCGGGTGCCCTATGGCACGCTGCTGTGCGTGTCCGACAAGCCGCTGCACGGCGAACTGAAGCTACCCGGCATGGCGTCGGAGTTCTACAAAACCCAGGTTTCGCGGCATCTGCTGATCGGAATCAAGGCAATGGAGCGGCTGCGGGAAATGCCGCTGGAACGGATTCATTCGCGCAAATTGCGCAGTTTCGATGAAACCGCCTTTCTCTGACCCGCAAAAATACGAATTTCGGGCAAAATATGGTAGAAAACGCTGCTTTCCTGCATACGCATAGTTGTGCGGCGGCACGCGATAAGGCTAAAAACCTGCGATGAACCCCAAAAAATGGGGAAACCGAGGAGACAGACCATGTCAAAACCGATGACCAAGACCCAACTGGTCGCAGCCCTTGCCGAAGCGATGGGGTCCGACAAGAAAATCGCCGGAACCGCGCTGGATGCGGTGACGCAGATCATCACCAGCGAAGTGGCCAACGGCGGCGCCGTCACCCTGCCCGGTATCGGCAAGATCGCCTGCCGCGCCCGTCCCGAACGGCTGGTACGCAACCCCGCCACCGGCGAACAGATCAAGAAACCCGCCGACCGGCAGGTCAAGATGACCATCGCCAAGGCGCTGAAAGACAGCGTCAACGGCTGATCCCTTTTCCGACACGACCAAGGGGGCTGTGGGGGCAGGGATGCCCGCGCACCCCCCGTGCATTGGCGCGGATCCGGGCCCGTCGGGGCCATTACCCTGGGGGCGAGTCCCTTGACCGGCGCGCGCGTGGCGGGCGTGGGGTTTGAGTATTTTTTTCGAGAGGATGGGAAAGAACGTTTTTTTTCGCGCTCTGGGTGCGGTGCTGATTGAGCGCAACGGCTCGCCGTGAATCGGCCGTCAATCGGCTGTGCATATTGCGTACATATTGCGTACATACGCCGTACCGACACGGCACCGCCCGTCCACACGGGCCGGACCGGCGCAAATCAGTGCTGCGCGTAGCGCAATTGATCCATCACCCCGACCAGTTCGGCGCTGATACCGGGTTCTGACAGGGCGTGCCCCGCCAGCGGGATCAGCCGCAGGTCGGCGCGCGGCCAGGCCTGCGCCAGCCCCCAGGCCGAGGTGGGCGGGCAGATCATGTCATAGCGGCCCTGCACGATGGTGCCGGGGATGTCGGCCAGCCGGGCGGCGTTGTGCAGGATCTGGTTGTCGCGTTCCAGAAACCCCGCGTGGGTGAAATAATGGTTTTCCAGCCGGGCAAAGGCGCGGGCATATTCCGATGGCCCCTCGCCGCCGCGCCCGTCATTGCCGATGGCGGCCAGCGCGTTTTCCCAGCCGGCCCAAAGGCGGGCGTGGCGCATCTCCATCGGCAGGTCGCCGGAAAACAGCCGCCGGTGATAGGCGGCGATCATGTCGCCGCGTTCCTCGGGGGGGATGGGGGCGCAGAACCGTTCCCATTGTTCGGGAAAGAACGCGCCCGCGCCGCCGCCGTAGAACCATGTCAGTTCGGCCTGCGTCATCAGGAACACCCCGCGCAGCACCAGATGCACGGCACGGTCGGGATGGGTCTGCGCATAGATGAGCGCGAGCGTGGCGCCCCAACTGCCGCCGAACACGATCCAGCGATCGATGCCCAGAAGGGTGCGGATCCGTTCGATATCTGCCACCAGGTGCCAGGTGGTGTTCTGATCGACGCTGGCATGGGGGCGCGAGCGGCCGCAACCGCGCTGATCGAACAGGATCACCCGATAGACAGCAGGATCGAAATAGCGCCGCATCATCGGGCTGCACCCGCCGCCCGGCCCGCCGTGCAGCACCACGACCGGGATGCCATCGGGCCTGCCGCTTTGTTCCATATAGATGTGATGGCCATCGCCCACACCGATCATGCGCTGATCGAAAGGATCGATCGGCGGATAAAGATACTGAACTGCCCGTCTCTGGCCTGCGGATTTATCCATGCTGGCCAGTATATATGGCTAATCCATGCCTTTCCATCACCAAGGGGCCACGAACCCATAGTTTGTTGTGATCCATGGGGCATCTTGCCCCGCCCCCGGTGTAGACCATGACATGGGTCAACGACAACGCGCCGACACTATGGTGTTTTCAAGCCGTAGAATTTTCAATCGGCCAGGTTTCGGCCCTATTCCAAGAGGATCCCATGAAAGAGCTGAACATTGCCGCCATCGGGGCAGTATTTGCCGGGGCGCTGCTGCTGTCCTGGGGAACCCACGGCACCGGCATCGTGCGCGATGACGCCGGGCGCAACATTTCCATCCCGCCGGAGTTGACCGTGCCGCTTCAGGTGCGCGCGGCCTATAATGACACAACCATGTTCTTCAATTATCGCTGGCCGTCCGACCGGCCCGGCATCCTGCACGATGTCTTGCGCTTCAAGGACGGGGCCTGGGTGGTTGAGGGCAAGGCGGTGCCCGGTTCCCAACCTGACGGGTTGCACGAAGACCGGGTGGCGATGATGCTGGATGACGGCAGCGTGCCCGAATTCAAGCATTACGGCGGCTATATCGCCATTGGCGACGGGCTGGCCGGGTTGACCGACGAGGCGCCGGAAGAAGTTACCAAATATCTGCCCGCAACCCGCAACCGGCTGGGAAAATGGGATGACAAGGCCGGGGATGGCACACAGGCGCGGTTGCGCGCGGCGGGGTATTTCCTGGATCTGTGGCACTGGCGCGGTGGCCGATCCAACCCGATTGGCGTGGCCGATGACCAGAATATCGGTATCGAGCGCGCGGGCGATGCCGGGCGCGGCAGCTATTCCACCAATTGGGATGGCGATCTGAAACAGCCAAAGGTCATGTTCAACCCCGATGTGGCGGGATACCGCGCCCTGAAATGGGAAGATGTGGCGGCCGGCCGGGTGC
>JACIYW010000099.1 GCA_014359745.1 Paracoccaceae bacterium
CGCGGTGATCGATCCGGCCATGCCGCCCGAGGGTGCGTTATCCAGATCGGCGATGCCGGGTTCCAGCATGGGTTCATAAGGGGTCCAGAACGGCATGCGCCAGACCGGATCGGCCACCGCGCCCCCCGCCGATGCGATGGCGGCGGCGATGCTGTCGTCATCGCAATAGAAGGGCGCAAGATCGGGACCAATCGCCACCCGCGCGGCACCCGTCAACGTGGCCATGGAAATCAGCGCGTCAACCGGTTCCTCGACCGCCAGCGCCAGCGCGTCGGCCAGCACCAGCCGCCCCTCGGCATCGGTGTTGTTCACCTCTACCGTCAGGCCGTTGCGCGCGGTCAGGATGTCGCCGGGGCGAAAGGCATCCCCGGCAATCGCGTTTTCAACGGCGGGTATCAGCACCCGCAGCCGCACCTTCCAGCCCAGCGCCATGATCATCCGCGCAAGGCCCAGCACTGTCGCCGCCCCGCCCATATCCTTTTTCATCAGCCCCATCGAGGCGCCGGGTTTGATGTTGAGCCCGCCGGTGTCAAAGCACACACCCTTGCCCACCAGCGTCAGGCGCGGCCCCGCATCGCCCCAGCGCAGATCGATCAGGCGCGGCGCGCGGTCTTGGGGGGCGGCGCGGCCTACGGTGTGGATCAGCGGCAGGTTCTGCGCCAGCAGCGCCGCGCCGGTGGTCACCTCGATCGTGGCGCCGTAAGCCCCGGCCAGCGCCCGCGCCGCGTCATCCAGTTCGGCGGGGCCCATATCCGCGGCGGGGGTATTGATCAGATCGCGGGTCAACGCTTCGCCCGCGGCGATCGCCTCGATCCGGGGTGCATCCACGCCATCGGGTGCGATCAGCCGGGCGATGGACGGGGCATCGCCGCGCCGATAGCGGTGGAACCCATAGCCCGCCAAAAGCCAGCCAAGTGCCGCCTCTTCCATGTCGAGCGTGGCAAGATCACCGGCCAGGCGCCAGATCCGCGCCGGAAGGGCGGTTGCCGCCGCCGCGATGTGAAAGCGCCCGCGCGCCCGCGCGTCGGCGGTGCCAAGCCCGAACACCGCACCCGTCAGCGCCCCGTCCGGCGCCGCGATCAGCCGCAGGCTGCCAAGCGTGGCGTCAAAGCCCGAGGCCGACAGCCAGGTCTGCACCGGCCCCGGCTGCGCGGCGCGCCAGGTATCCAGGTGATCGGCATCGACCAGATAAAGCGGCAAGGCCGCGCTGGAACGGTCGGCAAAGGTCAGCGGCACTGTCAGGTTCCCCCATGTTGCGGTGGGGCGACCCTAGCCGATCTGCCACGCCCTGCAAGGGGCCGCACGAAGGGGCCGCACGGGCGCGCGCCCCGCCAACGCGTCCCGTCAACGCGCCCCGTCAACGCGTCCTGTCAGACGGAAATATCCTGCGCGTCCCAGACGGTTGACAGCGCGCGCACCGCGATCCGGTCAAGCCGCGCCCAGGTCGCGGCAAAGGCCACGGCATCGCCACCCGTCGCACAGGTGCCCGCATCGCGCGCCACGCGCGCAAGGCTGGTCAGCCCGATCTGCGTGGCCACCCGCGCCAGGCTGCGCGCCAGCCCGGCAAAGGCCACCTGATCCGCGCGCGCCCGCGCCGCCCGCATCTGTTCGATACGCTTGGCGATCTCGCCCAGCGCGCGGCCTGTCACGGCCTCTGCCTCGCGTATGCCCAATTCGTCGAACAGGGCCTCCAGCCTGCCCAGATCCATTCGAACGGCTTCTTGCAGCCGCAATCTGACGATTTCCACCATTTCCGCACCCATGTTTCCCGCCCCCGGTTGCGTCAGGGTGACCGGGGCTGGTCAAGAAAAGGTTTAGGGCGCGCGGCAAAAGCCCTCGAATTTGCCTAAAACACGCACTATACCCTGATCGGCAATGACAGACTTTACAGATCGTCCGTGACCGCGCCAAAACCGGGCCGACCTAATCGGGAAGAGAGACATGGATCACATCAAGCCGCTACCCCAGTATCTGGTACAAAGGTTTCAGGGCTGGAAAGCCACCACATACATGGAAAACCGCGCGTGGTACCGGCGTCTGGCCCAGGACGGGCAGCATCCGCGCGCCATGGTGATTTCATGTTGCGACAGCCGGGTGCATGTCACCTCGATCTTTGGTGCGGATCAGGGTGAATTCTTCATTCATCGCAATATTGCCAATCTTGTCCCGCCCTATGAACCCGATGGCGACCACCATGGCACCTCGGCGGCGGTGGAATATGCGGTCACGGCGCTGCATGTCGCCCATATCGTGGTGATCGGGCACAGCAATTGCGGCGGTGTGAAAGGCTGCCACGACATGTGTTCGGGCGCGGCCCCCGAGCTGGAGGAAAAATCAAGCTTCGTCGGGCGCTGGATGGATATTCTGCGGCCGGGGTACGGCGATCTGGATGACGGGGCCGATATCGACGACCGCCTGCGCGCGCTGGAAAAAGCGGCGGTGATGATCTCGCTCAGGAACCTCATGTCGTTTCCCTTTGTCGCCGCGGCGGTCGAGGATGATCGCCTGACCCTGCATGGATTGTGGACGGATACCGGCGAAGGCGGGCTGGAACAATATGATGCGGCAGAGCGTGACTTCGTGCCGGTCTGAACCTTTGGCGCGCCGGGTCGGGATAGGCCGAAGTGTCTGTAATATGGCGTGTTCGAATTGGGCGGGAAGCGCCGCCGAACCCGTAACCGGGCCGGACGTGCCCTTACATTGACGGGGATTGGCGCTATAATCAAACCATGTCTGACGCCATTCCCGAACCCGAGCCGCTGATACTGGATCGCCTGATCGCCTGCCCGCAATGCGACGGGCTGCACCGGGATGCCGATCTGTCGAACGGGCTGCGCGCCCGTTGTCATCGTTGCGGCACCTTGCTGATCGCGCCCAGGGCCGAGGCGTTCCTGCAGGTGATGATGCTGTCGGTGACGGTGGCGATCCTGATGGTTGGCGCCGTGTTCTTTCCGTTTCTGTCGGTGCAGGCGGCGGGGCTTAGCCATGACGGTTCTGTCTTTGACGCGGTTCGGGCGTTTTCGGGGCCGATTCTGGCGCCGCTTTCGGTGATGGTGCTGTTCCTGATCGTGCTGATCCCGATTCTGCGGGTTATCGCAATCGTTTACACGCTTTGGCCGCTGACGCGCGGGCAGCCGCCCTATCGCCATGCGGCGGTGGCGTTTCGGGCGGCGGAACGGTTGCGCCCCTGGTCGATGACGGAAATATTCATGATTGGCACCGCCGTGGCGCTGGTCAAGATCGGCGGCATGGCCACGGTTTCGTTTGGGCCGGCGTTCTGGGCCTTCGGGGCGCTGGTGATCGTGCTGGTGCTGGAAGACACCTTCATGTGCAAGTGGACGATATGGAAAGCGATCGACACATCGACGCCCCGATCCTGACCGCCCATGCCGCGGGCCTGATCGGATGTCAGACCTGCGGTGCGGTGTCGCCGGGGGATCATCACCGTTGCCGTCGCTGCGGAACCCGGCTGAAGCCGGTGGATCGGCGCGAATTGCAGGCGGTGTGGGCCTGGCTGGTGGCAGGGCTGATGATGTATGTTCCGGCCAATATTTATCCGATGCTGCGCACCAGAACCCTGCTGGAACAGCAGGAAAGCACCATCCTGGGCGGGGTGGTGCAGTTGTGGGCGCACGGGTCTTGGGGTATCGCCTTTATCGTGTTCTTTGCCAGCATCATGATCCCGATCGGAAAATTCCTGGCGATCGGCTATCTGGCGATATGCGTGCAAACCCGCAGGCGCCTTGGCCGACATGGCCGCCTGCGCCTGTACGAGGTGGTGGAATTCATTGGTCGCTGGTCGATGATCGACGTTTTCGTGGTGGCGATCCTGTCGGCGCTGGTGCAACTGGGCTTTGTCGCCTCGGTCCACCCCGGACCCGCCGCGGCGGCCTTTGCGCTTTCGGTCGCGTTCACGATGCTGTCGGCGCAGGCCTTCGATCCGCGCGCCATCTGGGAAGATGACACCCCATCCGCCACACCAGCCCAAAGGAACCTTGCCGCGTGACCGATCAACGCCCTGCCGACCTTGACGTTACCCGCGCCCCCGATCCGATCTGGACGCGGCTTTCCATCGTATGGATCGTGCCCGTCGTGGCGCTCCTGGTATCGCTTGGGGTGGCGTGGAACAGCTATGCGAACCGCGGTGTGGTGATCGAGATCCTTTTTGCCGATGCCACCGGCATCGTGCCCGGTCAGACCGTGCTGAAATACCGCGAGGTCGATGTGGGCAAGGTGGAAAGCGTCGGCTTTACCGATGATCTGAAACAGGTGGCGGTTTCGGTCCGCGTAAACAGGCCCGTCGCCCGGTTCATCGATTCCGAATCGGAGTTCTGGCTGGTGCAACCGCAGGTGACGGTGGCGGGGATTTCGCGGCTGGATACCGTGTTGTCGGGAATGTTCATCGAGGGGTCATGGGATGCCAATCCGGGCGCGGCGCAGTTTCGCTTTACCGCGCTTGAAACCCCGCCATCGGTGCGCGAGTCCGATCAGGGCATCCTTGTTACCTTGCGCGCCGAGGATGGTGGCAGCCTGAACAATGGCGCGCCGGTCTATTTTCGCGGAATCCAGGTCGGGCGGCTCAGCAATCTGCGGCTTGCGGCCAGCGGTCGCGGGGTTCTGATCGACGCCTTCATCGAGGCGCCGCACAGCAGCCGCATTTCCTCGTCCACGGTGTTCTGGAACGTGTCGGGGTTTTCGGTGTCCCTTGGGGCCGATGGTTTGAAACTTGGGGTGCGGTCGCTGGGCGCGCTGGTGCAGGGCGGGGTAGAGTTCGCAACGCTGTCGCCCGGCGGCACGCCCGTGACCAATGGCGCCGCCTTTCGCCTGCAGGCCGATGAGGCGACGGCCCGCCGCAGCCTGTTTGCCGACAGGATGCAATCGACCATCGCCCTGTCGGTGATGCTGACCGCCAGCGAACAAAGCCTGGCATCGGGCGCCCAGGTCATTTATCGCGGCCAGGTCGTCGGCGAGGTGACCAATCAGCAGATCGTTATCAGCGATGCGGAAAACGGCAGGCGCAACGTGCGTGAACGGATAGATTTCGCCATCAGCCCGGTGCGCATGGGCCTGCCCGACGGGGCGCCGCTGTCCGATGTGCTGGATTTCCTGGATGAACAGGTGGCCGCGGGGCTGCGCGCGCGGGTGGCCAGCACCGGGCTTTTGGGCGGCACGCTGGCGCTGGAACTTGCCATGGTGCCGGGCGAACGGCCAGAGCGCGTGATCCGCGATGCCGATCCCAACCCCGTGCTGCCCGAGGGCCCGCCCAGTATCGTCGATTTGCAGGCAACCGCCGAAGGCTTGCTGGCACGGTTCAACGCCCTCCCG
This sequence comes from Paracoccaceae bacterium, assembly GCA_014359745.1. GTDB lineage: Bacteria > Pseudomonadota > Alphaproteobacteria > Rhodobacterales > Rhodobacteraceae > JACIYW01. The sequence goes on from JACIYW010000099.1 coordinate 5,326, forward strand.
ATCGAGGAACTGATGGCTTCGGCCAATGATCTGATGACGACGACGACGCAGTTGATCGCCTCGGCCAGCGTGCAGGATACCCCCGCCGCCGCCCTTGGTTTGCTGTCGGACGTGCGCAAACTGGTGCAGTCTGACGATGTGCAGGCCGCGCCCACGGCGCTGCGCGACACTTTAGATCAGGCGAACGGTCTGTTGGCGGAACTGCGCGCGGCCAAGCTGGATGTGGCGCTGGTGGAGGCCATGACCGCGACAACCGAGGCGGCCGATTATGTGCGATCGGCTGCGGATGGGGTGCCTTCGCTTATTGCCTCGCTTGATACGGTGGCGAAATCGGCCGCCGACCTGCCGCTACGCGAGACCGTGGCCGAGGCGCAGACAGTACTGGCGCGTCTGGGCGATTTGCTGGGGTCCGAGACGACGGCGGCGCTGCCGGGGCGTCTGGGCGATACGCTGGATCAGTTGGGCGGCGTGCTGTCGGATCTGCGCGAGGGGGGCGCGGTGACGAATGTCAATGCGGCCCTTGCCTCGGCGCGCGATGCGGCGGGGGCGGTTTCTTCTGCGTCGGAACGGTTGCCCGCGCTGGTGACGCGGCTTGACGCGGCGATGTCGCAGATTTCCACCACGCTCGCCTCCTATGGTGATCGGTCTACGTTCAACAGCGAAACCCTTGCGCTGCTGCGCGAAATGCGCCGGGCTGCGGAATCCGTCGGGTCGCTGGCGCGGACGCTGGAACGCAACCCGAATTCCCTGATACTTGGCCGATAGGACCGATTGATGCCCGTGAAAATTCCACGTTTGATGTTGTGTGCCGCGCTTGTGCCGGTTCTGGCGGCCTGTTCGCTGACAGGCAAGGAAAGCGCGATGTTTCTCATTGATCCGCCGACGCAGGCCGACACACTGCCCAACCGCCTTGGCCGGATCGAGGTGCGCGAGGTCACATTGCCGCAATATGCCACCGGGCAAGAGATCGTGCGCCAGGGCGCGGATGGTGCCTTGCGCAGCGATCCCGCCACCCTCTGGGCCGATGAACCGGCGCGCGGTTTGGCGCGCGCTCTGGCCCGCCAGATCAGCGAGGCAAGCGGGGCCACCGCAGTGGCCGCGCCCTGGCCGCTGACCACCCCGCCCGACCGGCGGCTGGAGGTGCGGGTTGACCGCATCTTTGCCGGGCGCGACGGGCGATTTTATCTGACCGGGCAATATTTCATCGCGCCACTGACCGAAGAGGGGCGCGACATCGTGCGCCGCTTTGATCTGGTCGAACCCATCGCCGGGCCGGATGCCGCCGGGGTTGCCGCCGCGCAGTCCCGCGCGGTACAGGCCCTTGCCCGGCAAATCGCACAACTGAAGTAGCGGCGGGCAGACAGATACAAATCGAACCGAATTGCCGAAAAACGATCCGGCGAAAGGGTGGGATTTGTTAATTTTCCGCCCCGATCCTGCCTTGCGCAAGGGTACGGCAGGGCGATGCTTTGGCAAATGTGGTCACAGGGTTGGGCGGCGCGCAGGGGTTTGGTGAAATCACCTTGCCGCGCGCTGACGATACGGCCTTTCTGCAGGACATATCGGCGGTGTTTGGCCAGGATTTGCGCCTGTTCGGGCAAGTGCTGTCGCCGGGCGCCTTTCATGTCGGTCTGAACGGGATTGTATCTTTCGGGCAGGGCATTGCCGGTTTTCCGCCCGACACCGGCTTTGCCGGGGGGCCGCCGGTTATCGCGCCGTTCTGGGCCGATGTCGATGTGCGGCTGGATGGCGAGGGGGCGGAAAGCGGCGCGGTTGATCTGGATGTGGACCCGGTGGCCGATATCGTCACCGTCACCTGGGATCACGTTGGCCGCTTTCGCCGGGATGCCGACACGCCCAACACCTTTCAGGTGCAACTGGTCGATCGCGGCGGTGGCGATTTCGATATCGTGTTCCGCTATCAGGCCATCGGCTGGACCTCTGGCGATCTGAGCGGGGGAAGCCCGGCGCTGATCGGGATCGCGGCGGGTGAAACGGTGCTGGAACTGCCCGCCTCGGGGGATGCGGCCGCGCAGCTTGCCCTGCCGTCAACCAGCGGAACCGGGGGCGCGGGCCTGTGGCAGATCGCGGTGCGGGATGGGGCGGTTTCGGGCATGATCGTGGGCGCGCAGACCGGGCAGGGCATTACCGGGGGCGCCGGGGCTGATCAGTTGATCGGGGGCAGCGGCGCCGACACGATCAACGGCGGCGGTGGTGCGGATACGCTTGACGGCGGCGGCGGCGACGATCTGTTGACGGGGGGCGACGGGGATGACCGGTTTATCCCCGGAACCGGTGCCGATACCGTTGACGGAGGTGCGGGATTTGATGCGATCCGGTTTGATTTCAGTTTTGCCGATGCCGTGGTGACGGCGCCTGGCCCCGGCGAATATCTGATCGCGCGCAATGGCAGCCCCGCCACGACAACCGCGCGGGGGGTGGAGCGGCTGGATTTCACCGATCTGTCGATTGCCCCCGCCGATGCGGTGGCTTTTGTCGGGGTGATTCAGGCGGGCGGGGCCGGTAACGATACCCTTGTCGGCAGCGCGGCCCCCGATTTCCAGACCGGAAACGATGGCAATGACCGGCTGATCGGCGGTGGTGGGGATGACACGCTGGTTGGCGGCGCCGGGAACGACACGTTCGAGGCGGGCACCGGCGACGATCGGATTTCCGGCGGGGCCGGGGATGACACATTGATTGTCGGGCCGGGGATCGATCGGTTTGATGGTGGTCCCGGCTTTGACGTGATGGTTTTTGATATCAGCTTTGCCGCCGTTCTGGTGACAGCGCCGCGGGCCGGGGAATATCTGGTCAGCCTTGGCGGCGGTGATGCCACGACCGCCCTGCGGGTAGAGCGGTTTCAATTCAACGACCTGTCGCTTTCCCCCGCCGATGCGGTGGCGCTTGCCTCTGTGGTCGGGGCCGGAACGACGGGGCGCGACACGCTGACCGGCGCGGCGGCGGCCGATTTTCTGCTGGGCGATGCAGGCGACGATGTTCTGACCGGCGCGGGCGGGAATGATACGCTGGCGGGTGGCGACGGGGGCGATGTGCTTGATGGGGGCGCGGGCGATGATCTGCTGTTGGGCGGCAACGGCGACGATCTTCTGTCCGGCGGCGCCGGGATCAACCGGATCGAAGGGGGCGCCGGTTTTGATACGGTGCACCTTGATATCCCCTTTGCCGATGCCACGGTGGCCCTGCTGCCTGACGGCGATTATGTGATCACCGCCGCGACCGGGGCGTTTGTGACCACCGTTGCGGGGGTGGAACTGCTTGCGTTCAGCGATCTGTCGATCCCGCCCGACGCCGCGCTGATCCCCGCCGGGATAACCCAAAACGGTGGCGCGGGGCCCGATACGTTGACCGGCGGCGACGGCCCCGATTGGCTGGCGGGCGGTGGCGGCAACGATGTGCTGCGCGGCCATGGTGCCAATGACACCCTGCTGGGCGGTGACGGGGCCGATACGCTGAACGGCGGCGATGGCGATGACAGCATCCTGGGCGGCGATACCGGGGGCGATCAGCGTGACCTGATCTTCGGCGGCGACGGCGATGATTTCATCGACGGCGGCTTCGGCAATGACGAGATCAACGGCATGGGCGGCAATGACACGCTGTTGGGCGGCTTTGGCGAAGACAGCCTGGTTGGCGGCGATGGCGATGACGTGATCACCGGCAGCGCCTTTTCAGATCTGATCTTCGGCAATGCGGGGGCGGATTTCATCAACGGCGGCTTCGGCCATGACCGGGTGAACGGCGGCAGCGGGGCCGACAGGTTTTTCCACCTTGGCATTTTCGACCATGGCAGCGACTGGATACAGGATTTCAGCCATGCCGGGGGCGATGTCCTGCTGTTTGGCCAAGCCGGGGCCACCGCCAGCCAGTTTCAGGTAAACCTTGCCAATACCCCCGATGCTGGAAGTGCCGCTGTGGCCGAGGCGTTCGTGATCTACATACCCACCGGGCAGATCATCTGGGCGCTGGTGGATGGCGGCGCGCAAACCTCGATCAACCTGCAAATTGCGGGGTCAAGCGAGACCTTCGATCTGCTGGGCTGATCGACCTGCCGGATGCCCCCGCCGCCGGATAGGGCGGGGGCACGGGGTATCAGTGGGCGGTTTTGGCGTCAGAGACGATCTTGGCCGCCTCGATCGGCGCGCCGGTTTGAATGGCGATCTGGCGCGGTTTCAGCGCCTCGGGGATTTCGCGCACCAGATCGATGTGCAACATGCCATCTGCGGTGGCCGCACCTGTCACCTTGACGTGGTCGGCAAGGGCAAAGCGCCGTTCGAACGCACGGCTGGCAATGCCGCGATGCAGATAGTTGCGGGCGCTGTCGTCATCGGCCTTGCGGGCCGTCACGATCAACGCGCCTTCCTTTACCTCGACCGAAAGTTCGTCGGGGCGGAAGCCAGCCACCGCGATGGATATCCGATAGCCATCATCGGCGGTCTTTTCGATATTGTAAGGGGGATAGGTGGGTTGCGGTGCGTCAGCGGCAAGAACCCGGTCCATCAGGTCGGCGACGCGGTCAAAACCGACGGTGGCGCGATAAAGGGGGGCAAAATCAAGGTGTCGCATGGGTCATCCTCCGTAAAGCGATGGGTTGGGGCCCGCGGTTGCCGGGCCAAACGGTGCCGGGCCCTGCACAGGCACCCGGTTCCGGGAATCTGGGAATTGCCCCCATCGGTTTCAAGGGTCGGCAGCGCGCCTTGCACATGGCGCGCCCGGCGTCAGTTGATCCGCACCACCTGCCGGGTTGCGCGGTTGATAGACCAGGTCGCCGTGCCGGTGGGGCAACAACGCGCTTCACCGGGCCGGGGCATGGTGGTTTTCACCTCGATACGGTCGGGCAGGAAGCGCGCGTCACGCGGATCGTGCCCGAAAAGCCCGTCCAAAGGCCCGGCATAGGCGAAACCGTTGCCCGACCGCACGAAATACCCCGCCGCGATGCTGGTGTTTCCTGCTGCCCCCTCGATTACGGGATAGGTCACGCCGATTGCCTCACGGGCCAGGGCCGGATCGGTGTTGTCGGGCAACCAATACGATCCATCCCATTCGCGACCATCCCCCATGGCCCGTTCCAGCAGGTCATCAAGGTTGCCCCACCCCGCTTGCGCCCAAACGGGCAGGGCAATCAGGGACAGGCAAAGCGATAAAGTGCCGATGACGCGCATTTCAAACCTCCTGAACCGCTGATCAAATCTTGCGCGCGGGCCGCCCCATCGGTCAAGCCCCGAACCCGCCCGAACCCGGTCGCAATCAGGCCCGGGGATGCGCGCGGTCATACACCTCCATCAGGCGCGCGGTATCGACGGCGGTGTAAACCTGCGTGGACGACAGCGACGCATGGCCCAACAGTTCCTGAATCGCGCGCAGATCGCCCCCGGCCGACAGAAGATGTGTCGCGAACGAATGGCGCATCGCATGCGGTGTGGCGGTGGCGGGCAGGCCAAGCTGCATGCGCACCCGTTCCATCGCCTTGGAGACCAGACGCGGGTTCAGCGCCCCGCCGCGCGCGCCCCGAAACAGCGGCTGGTCAGGGGCCAGATCGAACGGGCAGGTGCGCACATAGGCGGCAACCGCGGCGCGCGCGGCCCCGATCACCGGAACGATGCGTTGCTTGCCGCCCTTGCCGGTGATGCGCAAGACCTCGGGCAGCGCCGCCTCGGCCCCGGTCAGCGACAGGGCTTCGGAAATCCGCAGCCCGCAGCCATAAAGCACCGTGACAACGGCGGCATCGCGCAGCCCGATCCAGGCCTTGGCCCCAAGGCTGCCGCCGCCGCCCTCGGCCAGGGTGCCGATCATGTCGCGCGCCGCCGATTCCGACAGCGGGCGCGGCAGCTTGGCGCGAAATTTTGGCGCGCGGGCGGCCAGAACCGCCGTCGGTTCCACCCCCTGATGTTCGGAAAGCCACCGATAGAACGATCGCACCGCCGACAGCCCCCGCGCCAG